>CAJGCL010000029.1 GCA_904501675.1 Clostridiaceae bacterium | reverse complement strand
TTTCGCCACAATACATTGCTCTAAGCTTTGGTTTTTCTATTTTACCTGTTGGATTACGTGGAACATCTGCAAGAATAATCTTACGAGGTCTCTTGTATCTTGGTAGATCATAACAGAAGTCATTAACATCGTCTTCTGTAACAGTGTAACCCTCTTTAACCTCAATAATTGCTGCAGCAATTTCACCAAGACGAGCATCGGGAAGACCAATAACAGCAACGTCCTTAACAGCATCGTTTTTACGGATAAAATCTTCAATCTGAACAGGATAAAGGTTTTCTCCGCCCGAAATAATAACATCTTTCTTACGGTCAACAAGGAAAATAAATCCATCTTCATCTTCCTGCGCCATATCACCTGTAAAGAGCCAACCATCCTTGAGAACTTCGTTAGTTGCCTTTTCATCCTTGTAATAGCAGAGCATTACGCCAGGACCTTTAACAGCAAGCTCGCCAACTTCACCACGTTCAACGGTATTGCCATTTTCATCGCAGATTTTAACTTCCCAGCCGAAGCCTGCCTTACCAATTGCACCTACTTTGTGAACGTTATCCACACCGAGGTGTACACAACCAGGACCAATTGATTCACTAAGACCGTAGTTGGTATCATATTTGTGATGCGGGAAAACATCAAGCCAACGCTTTATAAGACTCGGTGGCACAGGTTGAGCTCCTATATGCATAAGCCTCCACTGAGAAAGCTCATATTCACTAAGATCAATTTCGCCACTATCAATAGAATCAAGAATATCCTGAGCCCACGGAACAAGAAGCCACACAATTGTGCACCTTTCTTCGCTTGCAGCTTTTATAACCCATTCAGGCTTTGTTCCTTTGAGAAGAACCGCCTTACTACCTGCTACAAGAGAGCCAAACCAATGCATTTTTGCACCTGTATGATAAAGTGGTGGAATACAAAGGAAGACGTCGTCTTTACCTTGTGAATGATGATTTTGCTCAGTTAAAGCCGCGTGAACAAGGCTTTTGTGAGCGTGGAGAATTGCTTTCGGGAAGCCTGTTGTACCTGATGAGAAATAAACTGCTGCTTCATCCTCATCGGTAATATCAATCAACGGGTCGTGAGAAGAGCAATATGTAACTAATCTGTCGTAGCTCTCTGCGAAAGTAGGGCAATCCTCGCCAACATAGAAGGTGTATTTAACATCAGGAATTCTATGAGCAATTTCCTCTACTCGTCCTGTAAATTCCGGTCCAAAAACAAGAATATCACTATCAGAAAGCTTGAGACAATATTTGATTTCTTCCGCAGTATAACGATAGTTGAGAGGAACTGCAAGAGCACCCGTTTTTAGAATACCAAAATAAATAGGAAGCCACTCAATACAGTTCATAAGAAGAATAGCAACTCTATCCCCTTTTTTAATACCTCTTGAAAGAAGAAGGTTTGCAAAGCGGTTTGCTCTTTTATCAAACTCGCCCCATGTGAGCTGAGTTCTGCCAACATTAAATGGGTTGGGCTCCATAAGTGAATATTCGCGCCATGTCTGGCGATTTTTATCCTGCATTTCGGGGTTGATTTCAACAAGAGCAATCTCGTTCTTGTAATTTTTCGCATTATTCACGAGAAATTCTGTAATCGGCAATTCTGTCATTCCTTTATGTAAAATAATTTAAACTTAATAAAAAAACTCGCCCTTTAAAGCAAAGGACGAGATTAACCCGTGTTACCACCTTTATTCACACAGCGCTCACGCACTATGCCTTAAAGAGTATGAAACTCAAACGCTTTAACGGGCGCACCCGCCGTAGCCTACTGATGTTCGGTACGAAACTCCGAGATGTATTCAGCTTGACTGCTCATGCGCCTCACACCAAACGGCAACTCTCTTTTTTCACAAATCCAAGCCTACTTGTTCTCTTCATAGTTTTTAAACAATATAGATGGCATTATATCACAAGTGTTGTAAAAAAGTCAACCCAAATAATAGTATATTTCAGATAGTTTCAAGATAGGAAATAATATCAAAATTTTCTGTAGGACTGTTATTTTTAAGATATAATGGATGGTGCGGATGTCCTTTAACAGAGCGTTTTCCAACAGAAAACCATTGGGCACCATATTCGTTACCTATTTTCACCATTTCTTTAACACACTTGACAAGATATGGTCGTTTTTCAATAATTGTACCCCACGCCGCCCAAACAGCAGGTGTATGCCCTTCACCATATGAAGAAAGTACATAGCGGAAGGCTTCCATATTTTCATTATGTAAATACTCATTAAAGCAACAATCCATAGACTTAGGGTCTGTAGCTCGTTGGGCATAAACATTAAACATTATAAAGCTGTCATACCCATTAGAGATCGCTGTTCTTTCAACAGATTTCAATGTATTATCCAAATCATCAGGCTTTGCTGTTGAAGGATTTATACCAATACAAATAAGCGGATTTACACCCTTTGTTCCAAGAATATATCTATACTCTGTATAAGCATTAGGGACATAAAGCCATTTCTGACGGTCATACTCTAGTGAACCTTCCCCTTCTGCAGCAAGAGCATCTGCAAAAGATATCACATTCAATTCGTTTGTTTCACACTTTGGAATATGCATAAGAACACCCTTACAAAACATAGTAGTAATAATTATATAATTATTAGTAAATTATTTCAATAAGTTTTAATATACTTTATAATACCTTGACTATTTTATTTAGGTTTAATATAATAAATTGTGTGAATTTATGGTGTTTTTTAACATCAAAAGGAGAGATATGTATGTATCATTCAATGAAAATTGCAGGTCTTGACAGACAACTTCCTCTTTGCCCATTAAACGAAAAACTTATGATTGCAGGCTTTGTTATGTTTGGCGATGCTGAGCTTACAGTTGCTTGTGCAAGCGAGCTTCTCAAAAAGGCGCCTGAGTTTGACTACATAATTACAGCAGAAGCTAAGGGTATTCCCCTTGCTCACGAAATGTCCCGCCAGAGTGGCAAGAAATATTTTGTAGCAAGAAAAAAACCAAAGCTTTATATGACAGGTGTTTTTGATGTTACAGTTAACTCAATAACAACAGAAGGCGAACAGCATCTTTACCTTGACACTGCCGAAGCTGCTCAGATGAAAGGCAAAAAAGTTATAATCGTTGATGATGTTATTTCAACAGGCGAAAGTCTTAAAGCCGTTGAAAAGCTTATTGAAATGGCTGAGGTTGAATACGCAGGTGCGCTCGCTGTTCTTGCAGAAGGAGACGCTGCAGATCGTAACGATATTATTTATCTTGAGAGACTCCCACTCTTTGATTCGGAAGGAAACGCTTTATAATGGCAGGTACACTTTATGTTGTTGGCACTCCAATTGGAAACTTAGGTGACTTTTCACCAAGGGCTGTTGAAGTTCTTTCCAGTGTAGATTTTATTGCTGCAGAAGATACGAGAGTAACAGTTAAATTACTTAACCATTTCGGAATAAAAAAGCCTATGGTGAGCTACTATGAGCACAATCGCACGGAAAGAGGTGCTCATTTAATCGAGCGTATGCTGGGTGGTGAAAACTGTGCACTTGTTTCTGATGCAGGTATGCCAATTATATCAGACCCTGGCGAAGACCTGACAATCAGATGCCACGAAAATGGCATCAAGGTGTGTGCAGTCCCCGGCCCTTGTGCTTTTGTTACTGCCCTTGCAATTTCCGGAATGCCATCAGGCAGATTCACTTTTGAAGGCTTTCTTACTGTAACAAAGCAAAACAGAAAAAAGCATCTTGAGGAGCTTGTTGACGAAAAAAGAACCATGATTTTCTACGAAGCACCTCACAAATTGCAAAACACTCTTGAGGATATGCTTAGCTTTTTCGGCGACAGAAAAATAGCCCTTGTAAAAGAGCTGACAAAAATATATGAAAATATTGAAAGAACAACTCTTTCCGAGGCTTCAGAGAAATATAAAACAGTAAATCCAAAAGGTGAATTTGTTCTTATAGTTGAAGGTAAACCTGAGGAAGAAAAAGAAGAAATCACAACAGATGATGCTAAAAATGAGGCTTTGAAGCTTGTAGAAAGCGGTATGTCAAAAAATGAAGCCGCTAAGGTAATAGCTAAAAAAACAGGTCTGAAAAAAAGCGATATTTATAAAGCACTTCAGGAGTGATTGATATGGTTTTAGGTGTTCAATGGTATTATTGGCTCTTTCTTGGTATTGCAATTATTGGTGCGATTTTTGCATGGATCAAAGTTCTCGGTTCTTCAAAAGAAAGACGAGAAAAACTTAAAAAAGAAGCCGAAATATGGAAACGCGATTACGAGCTGAGAGAAAAATACGCTGTTCTGACACAGGAAAAGCTTAATAATTGTGAAGAAATTCAGCTTTTACATGGGGTTGCTATGAATATTCAGATTGCCCTTGAAAATGCTATTGATATGAACAAAGCTTTTGATGAGCTTCCTGCCGAAAAGAAAAATGTATATACGCTGGAATATTTTGATGAAGATGCAAAAACGGCTCTATCTTCCTTTTTCAAAAACAATGGCGCTCCCCTTGTACCAAATATAAAAAATGCTCTTAGTGCAGTTGATGCTACGGAATTAATCAAGTATGTTGATATTCTCTATCCTATGTATGACCCTGATAGCGAGGTTTCAATAGATTATGCTGTTATACAGAAAACAGATGAGCAATTCAGAAATGTTTATGATTCGGATAAATTGTGCAGAAAATGCGCGGTTTACATAAAGAAAAACAAAGAAAATTTCCTTTAAGGAGAATTAAATATGGCAGTTAAATTTTATTTGTCCGCTTTTGCTGATGAAGCAGGTGGCGGAATTCTTGACCAGATTGATGCACTTAAGGCTCACCGCATGACTCATATTGAGCCAAGAGGTCTTGACCATGGAAACATCTCTCTTTACACTGTAGATCAAGCGAAAGAATTGAAGAAAATTCTTGACGACAACGGAATTGGAGTTTCCTCAATAGGCTCACACTATGGTAAAATTGAGATTACTGATGATTTTGCTCCTCATTTTGAGGATTTCAAAAATTGCGTTGAGGTTGCAAATATTTTAGGCACTGAAAGAATCAGAATGTTCAGCTTCTTTTTCACAAAGGGTCAGAGCCTTACTGAATACAGAGACGAAGTTTTCGAAAGACTGGACAAAATGTGCACATACTCTTTAGAGCATGGTATATGGTGCTGCCACGAAAACGAAAAAGATATTTATGGCGACATTGCTGAACGTTGTCTTGAAATTTATAAAACCTTTGATGGTAAAATCAAAGGTATATTTGACCCTTCCAACTTTATTCAGTGTGGTCAGGAAATTCTCCCTGCATACGATATGCTTAAGGATTACATCGACTATTTCCACGTTAAAGACTGCCTCTTCGAAGGTGGTAAGGTTCGTCCTGCAGGCTTGGGAGATGGCCATATAGTTGAACTTCTTGAGCGTTTTGCAAATGATAAAGATGGCGAGCACTTCCTCACATTGGAGCCACACTTAAAGGTGTTTGATGGTCTCAAAGAGCTCGAGGGCGAAGGCGGCACTGCAGACCAGCTTAAAGATGATTATACTTATCCAACAAATCGTGCTGCATTCGATGCGGCAGCAGATGCCCTTGATGTTTGTTTGGAAAAAGCAAATTTAAATGACATAACAGTAAGAAGTTAAAAGGAGCGTATAAATTATGTTTAATCACGAAAATCTTAAAGGCAGAGTTGCCGTTGTTACAGGTGGCGGCGGTGTTCTTTGCGGAGGCTTTGCAAAAGATCTCGCAAGACAGGGCGTTAAGGTTGCTGTTCTTGATTTAAGACTTGAAGCTGCACAGAAGGTAGCAGATGAAATTATTGCTGAGGGATTTGAAGCAATTGGCGTTGCTTGCAACGTTCTTGAAAAAGAAAGCCTCGAAGCAGCAAGAGAAGAAATCAATGCAAAAATAGGCACTTGTGATATTCTCATAAACGGCGCAGGTGGTAACCACCCAAGTGGCAACACAACTAAAGAAAAGTTTGAAATGTGCGACCTTGAGAACAAAGCAGAAGATGTAAAAACATTCTTTGACCTCGATCCTAAAGGCATTGAATTTGTATTTAATCTCAACTTCCTTGGTACTCTTATTCCAACTCAGGTTTTTGCAAAGGATATGATTGGCAAGGAGCATGCTACAATTATCAATGTATCTTCAATGAACTCATACAAGCCTCTCACAAAAATCCCTGCATACTCCGCAGCTAAGGCAGCTATTTCAAACTTCACACAGTTTATGGCGGTTCATTTTTCAGAGGTTGGTTTAAGAGTTAACGCTATTGCGCCCGGTTTCTTCTCAACAAACCAGAACAAAGCTCTTCTTTACAACGAAGATGGTTCACTCACACCAAGAAGCAACAAAATTCTTACACATACACCACTCGGAAGATTTGGTGTACCTGAAGATTTAACAGGTGCGCTCCTCTTCCTCTCAGACGAAACTTATTCAAAATTTGTTACAGGCGTTGTTATACCTGTTGATGGTGGTTTCTCTGCATACTCAGGTGTATAATTAAGAAGAATCGAAGAAATATAAAAAAACGCCCTTGAATCCATTGGATTCAAGGGCGTTCCATTATGCTTTAAATTATTCAGCCTTAGCTTCTGCAGCCTTCTGTGCTTCAAGAGCTTCTTTGATTTTGTTTTTCTCAATGATTTCAGCCTGAAGCTTTTTCTGCTTTTTGTTGTATACAACATAAGCAATAATACCGATTACAACAAGTACTGCAGCAACAATACCAAGTGTTGCTCCTGAGTTGTCCTCAACATTAATTGTAACTGCATCATAGTTAAAGTAGTAGCAACCATCAAAAGCATTATCAGCGTAGTCTGTAAGGTTACTATAAACAATAAACTGACGGAGATTGTCACAAGAAGCAAATGAATAGTCGCCGATATCTCTTGCGCTTTCTGGTAATTCAATTACATAGATATTATCACAATCATAGAAAGCTTCTGCACCGATATTACCGAAACCATCTGCAAAGTAAATAGCTGTTAATGCATCACAGTTATAGAAAGCTTTATCTGCAATATTCTTAACATCTTCAGGAATCTTGTATTCTCCGGCTTTACCTGCAGGGAAGATAGCAAGTGTATCAAATACAGGCTCTTCGTCGCCATTTGCAACAAGTACTACACCATCAACTGATTTAAACTTTGCGTTGCCTTCAGCAACGTTGATAGCCTGAAGACCTGTACAGCCGTAGAATGAAACTGCGTCCACTGTTTCAACAGTTGCAGGAAGAGTAATTTCTTTAAGTGATTCGCAGCCTGCGAATGCATACTGTTCAATCTCTTTAACTGAACCCAAATCAGCAGATGCTAATGCTTTACAATTTGCAAAAGCGTCGGCAGAAATAACCTGAACTGCTGCAGGAATAACGATTTTTGCAAGCTTGAAGCAATCCTTGAATGTTGATGCATCGATTATTTCAATTGCATTTGGAAGTGTTGCACTTTCAAGAGCAGCAGCTCCACGGAATGCGCCTGAACCGATTGATGTTACGCTATCAGGAATAATGATAGCTGTAATGCCTGACATAGCGAAAGCATCGTTACCAATCACTTTAAGAGATGATGGAAGAGTAATTGTTTTAACAACTGCATTGTTAACTGCATTTTCAGCAATTGCAACTGTACCCTCTTTAACTGCTACGCTTGAAGTAAGACCCTTTACTTTGTAAAGAACAGGACCTGCATAAACAGCACCATCCTGAGATGTATACCATGCTGTTACATCAAGGGCATTACCCTGAACGTTTACGAGAGTTGATGGGAATGTAATAGATGAAACACCTTTTGCAAGATTGAATGCGTTAGGAGCAATAACCTCTGTACCGTTAGCAATTGCAACGCTCTTTGCATTCTTGTTAGCTACCATTACAAGAGTTTTACCATCTGCAGAGTAGATTACATCGCCTACAGCCTTGAAAGCCTTGTTTTCAGCATCAACTGAAATCTTGGTAAGGGCTGTACAACCATCAAAAGCATTTGCGTTGAAATACTTTAATGACGCAGGAAGGTTAACTGCCACAAGAGCTGTACAACCAGCGAATGCATTATCACCGATTTTCTCTACATTTTTACCGATGTATAAATCTGTAAGAGCTTTGTTACCTGCGAAAGCTTCTGTTGCAATTTTAGCAACACCATCACCTGTATTTACACTCTTAAGACCTGTATTTTTGAATGCTCCTGTTGCAATTTCTTCAACTGAATCAGGAATCTTGATTTCAGCAAGAGCTGCACAACCAGTAAAGCTGTCTGCACCAATATATGTAAGTGTATCAGGAAGAGCAATTGTCTTAAGATTTGCTGCGTTTTTAAATGTGCTTGCTTCAATTTTTGCAATTTTGCTTGTTACAAGAGCTAAGTTTGTAACCTGAGAATCTTCAAAAGCAGAAACGCCGATTCTTTCAAGTGAGTTGTTTTCACCAATTGAAACAGCAGCTACTGTGGTACCATAGAATGCCTTTTCACCGATTTCGTTAACAGAATCAGGAAGTGTATATTCTTCGTTTGCTAACTTAGCAGCAGGGAAAGAAACCAACTTTGTTGCTTTCTTATTGAAAAGAACCCCATCAATAGCTGTAAATTCCTTGTTTTTAGCTATAACCTCAAAGGATTCAAAATTCTTTGTGTTAAGGAAGCTGTTAGCACCAAGAGAGTTAACGTTTTTATCAAAAGCAATTGTTTTTATTGCTGTACCCTGGAATGCATAATCACCGATTTCAGAGATTGTTTCGCAAAGCTTAACCTCATTGAGAGCAAGACAATCACTGAATGCTTCGTAACCGATAGTTGCAAGAGTGGATTCTGAGAAGTCCATTGATTCAAGAGAAATGCAACCCTTGAATGCACCGGCACTTACAACGCCGAGAGCGTCATTAACACTAACTGTTTTAAGGTTTACACAATTCTGAAAAGCGTAGAGGCCAATTTCCTCAACATCGTAACCTAATGTGAGAGTTTCAATAGTGTCGCATCCGATAAACGCATAATCCTCAATAAGAGAAACGCCCTTTGGAATTTCAACATCTTTAACTGCACCCTTATATGAATAAAGAACTCTACCGAAGTTAAGAGGACCTTCAGGCATAGCATTTTCCCATGCTGTACCACTGAAAGCATCCTTTGCTACATTTTTAAGGTTCTTATGCTCTTCAATCTCTTCAAGAGCAGAACAACCGAGGAAGCATTTTTCAGGAACTGCTGTTACATTATCAGGAAGAGTGAAGCTCTTAAGAGATACACAACCTTCAAAGCAACCTACACCGATTTTCTCGAGAGATTTGATATTTTTGAGTTCTTCAAGTGATGTACAGTTCTTGAAAGCACCATCACCTAAAACAGTAATGTCGCTATGAAGTTTTACAGATACTATTCTATCGTTATCTGCAAAAGCACCTGCGCCAATAGAAATAACGCTGAGTCCGCCGATTTTAGAAGGTACATCTACCTCTATAGCGTCACCAACATAGCCAACGATTTCGATAGCTGAATCTTCATCAACCTTGATATACTCAAAGCCGTCATCATCAGTTTCTTTGTTTAACTCAATCTCCTGAGCAGAATATGTAGTTTCTTCATCTTCTGCAAAAGCAGTGATTGGAGCTGCTGCAATAAGAGCAAATGTTAAAACAAATGCCATTATGCCGCATACTGTCTTTTTAAATGCTGTCATAAAAACGCATCCTTCCGAAATTGTGTTTAGTTAACCGTAAAAAGATAAGTGAAATCCACTTTACAGATAGAATTATTATAATATAAACGCCCTCGGTTGTCAACTTAACCAAGGGCGTTTTAACGCTTTAAAATATACAAATTTTATCAATTTTTTATGTGTATTATGCCATCGAATTTCATTCAGCAAGTTTATATGTTTCTGCTGCCCTGACTGTATTTTCAAGCAGCATAGTAATTGTCATAGGTCCTACGCCACCCGGAACAGGTGTGATATATGATGCTTTCAAGGAAACCTCATCGAAACATACATCTCCGCAAAGCTTACCTTCTTCATTTCTGTTCATACCAACATCTATAACTACCGCATCATCCTTGACCATATCTGCAGTAACAAAATACGCTTTACCAACAGCTGCAACAAGAATATCTGCAGTAAGGCACTCTTCTTTAAGATTTTCTGTTCTTGAATGGCAGATTTCGACTGTTCCGTTTTCTTTAAGAAGAAGCATCGCCATTGGCTTGCCAACAATATTGCTTCTGCCTATTACAACGCATTTTTTGCCTGATACGGAGATGTTATAGAACTTAAGCATTTCCATTATTCCTGCAGGTGTACATGGAAGGAAGGTGTAATCACCTATCATAATATGACCAACATTAAAAGGGTGGAAAGCATCTACATCCTTCTGTGGATTTATAGCATTTATAACTGCCTGTTCATCAATATGTTTTGGTAAAGGAAGCTGGCAAAGGATACCGTCTACCCTTCTATCTTCATTAAGCTCTGCAATAAGATCGAGAAGCTGGTCCTGAGTTGTTTCTTCAGGCAAGGCATACTCAAATGAATTAACACCAATTTCCTCGCAGCCTTTTTTCTTGTTGTTAACATATACACGTGAAGCACTGTTGTTACCAACAATAATAACTGCAAGCCCTACTTCAACACCATCTTCGTTAAGCCTTAAAACACGGCTTTTAAGTTCTTCTCTTTTCGCCTGCGAAACAAGCTTACCGTTTATAATTTCTGCCATTTATTTCTCCTCGCTTTTTGCCTTAGGCACTTTAACCTTTTTAACATCAGGTGTTTCCTGCGCTCTCTGTGCCTTTTCTGCTTTAATTTCGCTTAAAAGTTTACCTGCATCAGATGGAAAATAATCTATACCTTCAATTGGTTGAGGGTTTTTATGATTTTTTATAAGCTTCACAACAAGAATCACTGCGCAAACCGCAACGATTGCAAGTGATAATGCCTGAGAAACACGTATATCTGTTGAACCGACATAAAGGCTATCCGTTCTCAAGCCTTCGAAAATTGCTCTGCCTGTTCCGTACCATATTCCATAGCAAAGGAATAGCTGACCACTGAATTTTCTGAACTTTTTGAGTATGAGGTAAAGTATACCAAAGCCTGCCATACACCATACAAATTCGTAGAAAAATGTAGGATGAACATACAAATCATTTGCTTCAATAAAGCCCGGGATATCCGGCACACCTTCCAAGCCATACTTATCAGCATTTTTAATAATATAGTTGACCACTTTTTCGCTCATCATTCCGTAGTTTCCGTTTGTAAAAACACCGAAGGCCTCCTGATTTGCGTAGTTACCCCATCTGCCGATGCCCTGACCTATAAGAAGGCTCATTCCTACTAAGTCAAGAAGGTTATAGAAATTAATTTTCTCAAGTTTGCAAGTTATGAAACCGGCTATAATACCACCTATAATTCCGCCGTATATAGCAAGTCCGCCATTCCATATTTCAAATATTTCAACCGGATTGAGCTTATAGTAATCCCATTGAAAAATAACATAGTACGCTCTGGCACCTATAATTCCGCCAAAAGTACCGTAAATGAGTACATCTATCATTTTAGAAAGATTCATTCGCCAGGTGTATGCTATTCTGCCTCCAAAAAGAGCAGCAAGAGTAAAGCCTAACGCGATTATTACGCCATACCACCTGATTTGAATAATATTTGAACCAATTGAAAATTCGCAGAACACCGATGAAACATCGAAACCTGTGTCAATTCCCCCGAAATAAACTCGGGCAAAATCTGCAAACCACTCCATAAAAACACTCCTACCTATGTAAGACGGCTGAGCCGCCTATTAATTGCAAATTACAGACAAAACTGCTTTATCTTCCTCAAAAGACTTGGAAAGAATATCGTTCACATAGTCAAGCTCAAGCTCTTTTATAACCTGAAATTCTGAGAAAAGCTCTTCGTTTTCAAAGTGAGATACCACAAGACTGTTTGCTACAGTATCAATATCAGAAAACGCTCTTACCGTTTTACCATACTGCTTTTTTCGTACAGTTTCAAAATCCTCCTGAGAAATGCCTGTAGCTTTAAGTTCTGCTACACGCTTCTTAACCTTGTTTGCTACCGCCTGAGGATTAACAGATTCACCTGAAATAAGCACTGCAGAAAAGTTATATCCATTAAAGAACTCCGTAGAAAAGCTGTTGTTGACAAGGCCTTCATCAAGAAGCTCTTTATAAAGCGGAGACATCTGACCTGCAAGTACATCAAGAATAAGATTTTTTGAAATTTCTTCTTTCAAAGACCTTTCAGGCGTTGGATAGGATTCTTTGTAACCAAAGCAGAAAACAGGAGTTGCAACAGGAAGATGCTCCTCAACGTAAGGTTTCACTATAGTTTCTGGCTCGGGTTTAAACGCTCTTTCAACTGTAACAGGCTCATCAGCTGCAAGAAGTCTGTCAGCAACCTGAAGAACCTCTTCAACAGATGTTTTACCTGCAACAGCAAGAGCCATATTGGAAAGATTATAAAAAGTATCATAGCAGGAAAAAAGCATTTCCGCAGTAATTTCTGCAATAGATTCCTTTGTACCTGCAATATCAATATGAACAGGATGCTGATGATACATTGCGCTAAGAAGATTGAAAAGACATTCCCATTCAGGAGAGTCCTTATACATATCAATTTCCTGACCGATTATACCCTGTTCTTTGCGGACTGTTTCCTCAGTAAAATAAGGATGTCTTACGAAATCAAGAAGGATTTCAAAATTCTCCTTAAAATGACCTGTACAGGTAAAAAGATAGCAGGTTCTGTCAAAGCTTGTGTAAGCATTGGCAGAAGCGCCTGTTTTAGCATAACGTTGGAAGGCGTCAAGCTCTTCGCTTTCAAAAAGCTTATGCTCTAAAAAATGAGCTGTTCCTGCAGGAATTTCGATAAATTCTTTTTTATCGCTACGCTTGAATCGCGTATCAATAGAACCGTATTTTGTGCCGAAAACTGCATAAGTTGAAGTGTATTCTGCCTTTGGATAAACATAGATTTTAAGCCCTGATTTGTGATCTATAGAGTAATAGCCTTCATCAAGAATGTCGTTTTTAATAAACTCTATTTTATTCTCACTCATCACTATCACTCTCCTTTGCTGTTCCCTCAAGCATAAACACAGTGTCAAGAGTAACATCCTGAGCCGCTTTCATAATATCATCTTTTGTTACATTCTTGAAATCGCTTATAAAATCTTCAGGATATTTATAGGCACTTGAAACGCACTGAGACATAAACCATGAATCAAGAGATTCAGGACTGTCAGTAACACTCTTAAAGCTATCCTCAAGAGCTTTAATTGATGCGTCAATATCATCCTGAGTAAATTTTCCGTTTTTAATATCTTCAAGCTGCTGAAGTATGGCTTCCTTTGCCTTTTCTTCATTAAAGCTTTCGATACCGCTTTGAACAAACATTATACCTTTGGCTCTTATCATTCGAGCCGAACAATAGTAGCAAAGGCTCATTTTTTCGCGTACAACAGTAAAAAGCTTAGAATGAGGGCTACCGCCAAAAATGTCAACCATTACTCTACGAGCGGCGTAATTATCGTTAGCGTCAGTCATACCCATTCTGAAGCCCATAACAAGCTTACCCTGTTTTACAGGCTCTTGTTCTTTAACATACTTAACATCCTCTGCTTTTTCAACGAAAAGAGTTTCGCCAAGGTAAAGCTCTCTTGAAAGTTTATTTGAATATGCTTTGAATTCCTCGCAGACTCTGTTTGCATCGGTGTTACCGCTGGAGCAAATAACGATTTTAGCGGTGCGGAGAATTTCACAATATGCTTCATAAAGACTTTCAGGTGTGATTTTTTCTATATCTTCAACTGTTCCGAAGCGATGAATACCGTATGCTTCTTCAGAAAACATAAGCTCCTCGCACTTGTTTTTAGCGTAAGACCTTTTATCGCTCTGCTCTGCGTAAAGTCGTTCAATAAGAATTCTTTTTTCGCTTTCTGTATCATTCTGAGAAAATGCACCATTCTCAACATTAGGATTGAATATAAGCTCAAACAAAAGCTTACTGCACTCTGCAGATATAACCTCATTTTCTAATGCAAAGCGGTCATCAATGCAAGACACTTCCAGCTTCAAAATCTGGTTTTCGCCAACCTTCGAAACATCTACGATAAGGTCTGCACCGTAGAGGTTTGCAAGCTTACGCTCAATACTTGCAAGGTCAGGATATTTACGGGAAGAGCGCGTTAAAACATTAGGTACAAGAGCGTAAAGAGACGCTTTTTCACCTAAAGGCAACACAAAGTTTACAGATATACAAGAGGATTTGAAGCCATCTGCAGAAATACTGCAAAACTCTATCCCCTCAGAGATAACACTTTTATTAAAAGTATATTTCATTTTATCACATCCGATATTCTGCCCTTTGGCATATATATCGGATATTTTAACACATCGGGGAAAATGTTTCCATAGTTTTTCACTATTTTTCATATTTTTAAATACCTCCATGTTTATTTTTGTCAATCATTTTAATTTTAACCAACAGATAACGGTGATATATTACATAATAATGATAATTGTAGCATTGACAAAACATATCGCCTGTGATAATATATGAGGGTTGTAAAAAACATTTATTTTCGAAGGAGAATTCAAATGTCAGGACATTCAAAATGGAGCACCATTAAAAGAAAAAAAGAAAAAATTGACGGTGCAAGAGCAAAGGTTTTTACAAAAATAGGGCGCGAAATTGCAGTTGCTGTTCGTGAGGGCGGTCCCGACCCTGCAGGTAACTCCAAGCTTAAAGATGTTATTGCAAAAGCAAAGGCAAACAACGTGCCTAACGATAATATTGAAAGAATCATCAAAAAGGCAGCCGGTGAAGGCGATAACACAAACTACGAAGAAATCATCTACGAGGGCTATGGTCCTTGCGGTGTTGCTGTAGTTGTTAAGGCGCTTACCGATAACCGTAACCGTACTGCAGGTGATGTTCGCCACTATTTCGATAAATTCGGTGGTAACATGGGTACATCAGGCTGCGTTATGTTCATGTTCGATTACTATGGCGTAATCATCATTGAGCGCGAAGGCGTAGATGAAGACAAGCTTATGGAAGATGCTATTGAGTGCGGTGCTATTGATTTCATCACAGACGAAGAGGAAATCTTTGAGGTTCGTACAGATGCAAACGACCTTGGTGCAGTTACAAGTGCACTTGAAGAAAAGGGCTATAAGTTTGTAAGCAGCGAAACTGCATATATCCCACAGACATACACAAGAATCGAGGATCAGGACAACATGAAGGGCATGAGCAAAATGCTTGATATGTTCGATGACAATGACGATATACAAGATGTATGGCATAACTGGGAAAATGAGGACGAATACGACGGCTGATTTTTAAGGCTTAAGTATTGATTTTTGCAGACTTTTGCTATATAATAAATACGCTTTAAATATTACGCTCAATTCGGTCATGCAACGAGTGGGTCCTGTGCGACGGGGCACCGTGAACCATGTCAGGCGGGGAACCGAGCAGCATTAAGCGGACCGTTCTGTGCGCCACAGTCCGCCTGCTCGTTGTGTGACCGAGTTGAGTGTAATTTTTTAGTTTCCGTTAGGAGTGAGAAGATTGTACAGAGCTTTATACAGAAAATGGAGACCTCAGGTTTTTTCGGATGTTTCAGGTCAGGGTCATATCACCGACACTTTGCAGAATGAAATTTCAACAGGTCGTCTTTCACATGCTTATCTTTTTACCGGCTCCAGAGGTACCGGTAAAACTACCTGTGCAAAAATCCTTGCAAAGGCAGTTAACTGCCTTAATCCACAAAACGGAAGCCCCTGTAATGAATGCGAAATCTGCCGTGGTATTGATGACGGCTCAATTCTTGACGTAACCGAAATAGATGCTGCAAGTAACAACAGCGTTGATAATATCCGTGATTTGCGCGACGAGGTTAACTTTACACCTGCTGCGGCTAAATACAGAGTTTATATTATTGACGAGGTGCATATGCTTTCCTCAGGTGCGTTCAATGCGCTTTTGAAAACACTTGAAGAGCCGCCTGCACATGTATTATTTATACTTGCAACAACAGAGGTACAAAAGCTGCCTGCAACTATTCTTTCACGTTGTCAACGCTTCGACTTCAGAAGGATCCCACCTGAGGATATTGCCGCAAGGCTTATGACTGTTGCAAAGAACGAAAACTTAGAGCTTAGCGAGGATGCTGCCCTGCTTATTGCCCGCGTTTCAGATGGTGCTTTGAGAGATGCCCTTTCAATTCTTGACCAGTGCGCAGGCTATAACGAGCCCATTTCCGTTAAAACAGTAAGTAACGCTGCAGGTCTTTTGGGTAAAGATTATTTATTTGAAATTTCAGATGCTATACTTTCAGAAAACAGTAGTGCCGTTCTTGATATAATTGACAGGCTTCACTCCTCTTCCTGCGATATGGAAAGACTTATGAGCGAGCTTGTTAACCATTTCAGGAATATTATGATGGCAAAAACCACAAAACAGCCTGAAAAGTTTATTGTTTGCACTCCCGACGAGTTAGAAAGATATAAAGCAAACGCTCAAAAGATTACAAACGGCACTGTGCTTTATATTATGGAAACTCTTTGCAGTGAGGCATCTAAATTAAAATACAGTGCTCATCAGAGAGCACAGACAGAGTCTGTTCTTATAAGGCTTTGCTCCCCTGCTCTTTCTACAGACAATGGCGCACTTGTTCGCCGTATAGACGAATTAGAGGCTCAGCTCAAACTTATGAAAGCTCAGGGTATACAGGTAAACGTAGCACCCGCACCGCAGAAGCAAGAAACATCACCTTCTGCGCCTGCAAAGGTTGAAGAGCCTGTATATGAAGAGCCGGTTATTGAGGAAGAAGTTTCACCTGAAGCACCTGCTGAAGATTACGACTACATTCCCGAAGAACCACCAGTAAAAGCACCAATTGAGCAACCTGTTATTGAACCGGTAGCAAAACCTGTTAAGCCTGAAGTTCAGGAAATTAGAAAACCTGTTGACACAGGCGTAGTTAACGAATCTGATAACGCTGTACCATTTGCATCATGGGAAAATGCCCTTAGTCAACTTTCCATGATTAACAGGCCTCTTTACCCTATGCTCATAGGCTCATTGGCATACAGAGCCGGAAACACAATATTTATAAAGCCAAAAAACACTGCGTTCCCGCAGATGTTTAAAATAAAGGATAATGTTGATTCAATTGCAACTGCACTGATGAGAGCAACAGGCGAAAATCTTCGTCCAGCTTTATACAACGATGGCTCATCCCCTGCAGTTGAAGAAGGCGTTGAGCCTGTAGACACTTTTATTTCAAAGCTTAACAAACATCAGATTGATTTCTTCATTGAAGAATAAAATATAAAAAAGGACGGTAGAATATAATGAAAGCACGTATTCCAAACCAGGGTGGCGGAAACTCACAGGCCGCTATGATGAAAAAGCTTCAGGATATGCAGGCAGAAATGGCTCGTACACAGGCTGAGGTTGAAGAAGCAGAATACTCAGCAAGCGCAGGTGGCGGTGCTGTTGAAGTTAAAGTTAACGGCAAGCATGAAGTTCTTGCGGTTAATATTCAGCCTGATGTCGTTGATCCGGACGATGTTGAAATTCTTTCAGATATGATTATTGCCGCAACAAACGAAGCAATCCGAAAAGCTATTGATACAATGGAGCAGAAAATGGGCAACGTAACAAGTGGCCTCAACCTTCCTGCTGGCTTTGGTTTCTAATATGGCTTACGATGTTGCTGCACTTGAAAAGCTGATTGAACAGTTTCAGAAAATACCATCAATTGGTAGAAAAACTGCTCAAAGAATGGCTTTTCATGTGCTTGATTTAACAGACGAGCAGGCAAAGGATTTTGCAGATGCTATAATTGATGCTCACACTAAAATTCACCATTGTTCTCTTTGCCACAACTTAACTGAAAACGAGTTGTGTCCTGTTTGCGCAAGCCCTAACCGCGACCACTCTACAGTATGCGTTATGGAAGAGCCACGCGATGTTTTAGCACTTGAAAGAACAAGGGAATTCAGTGGCGTTTACCACGTGCTCCACGGAGCTATTTCACCAATGAACAATATCGGCCCTGACCAGCTTACAATAAAGAGCCTTGTTGAAAGAGCCGCTTCAGGTGAAATAACCGAGGTTATTATGGCAACCAACCCTACTATTGAGGGCGACACGACTGCTATGTATATCAGTAAGCTTATAAAACCATTTGGTGTTAAAGTTACCCGACTTGCTTACGGTATACCTGTAGGAGCTGACATTGAATATGCCGATGATGTTACTCTTATGAGAGCGTTATCAGGCAGAAGCGAATTATAAATTCTTATGAAAGGACTGAATAGTTGTGGCAAAACAAGAAAATAAAACAGTTGCACAGAACAAAAAAGCGTACCACGACTATTTTGTTCTTGAAACTTATGAAGCAGGCATTGAGCTTTTTGGTACAGAAATAAAATCTATACGCGCAGGAAAGGTTAACCTTAAAGAATCCTGGTGCAACGTAGTTAACGGCGAAATGCTTGCAAATGGTGTTCATATTTCACCATATGAATTAGGCAAC
>CAJGCL010000028.1 GCA_904501675.1 Clostridiaceae bacterium | reverse complement strand
CAAGAAAGTAAAGAAACTCAGCGAAAATTACGATAAATAAGAGTTTAGTGTTTGCTTTTTACTCCAAAGCCCCCTTAAATAATGCCTAATCATTCCTACATTTGTTCGTTGCTACACAGGCAGCTATCAAGGACTAATTTCCAAATATAAAAATATACGCCTTCGGGAAACCGAAGGCGTTATTTTTATGGAAATTTGTCCTTGAAGTTGTATTCGCCTGACGGCGAGTTCTATTGCTTCGCAGTGATATTCGGCTAAAGCCGAGTGATATTGGGCTACGCCCAGTTATTATAGCGAATACAATATCACTAAAGCCACAAGGCTTTAATATCACTTTCGCAAAGCGAAAATATCACTCCGTCAAAGACGGAATATCACTAAAATAAAACTAATTCTTAACTGAATTATTCGGAATAAGCAAATAACTAAATGAATCCCCTTGGAGCAATCCAAGGGGATTTTTGTGTATAAAATCACATTGAATTATACTATAAAGTGTGCTAAACTCAATAATATAAAACTAAAAAATATCTGATGCTTATAATATAATTTTTAGATTTATGGGGTATATTGTTATGGATAAAATACAAATAAAAAAAGATAGTAAAATTTTGTTTATTGGTGATAGTATTACCGATGTAAAGTTCAATTTTCGTTTTGCCCATAAATTTGGTGGCAGAAATATTTACGCTTTACAGCTTAAAAAGAAATTCAAAAAATATAGTAAGAATATAAAAGTTGATATTAAGGGTATTGCAAGTAATCGTACATACCATGTTTATGACAGGCTGACAAAGGATTGCATAAACCTGAATCCTGATGTGATTATTATGCTTATTGGCGTTAATGATGCATGGGAAAATTATGGTCCTGAGAACTATCCGCCACTTCTGCGCCCTATGGAGCCCCATATCCGTGAAATTTACAGAAGAATCAAAACGGAGTTACCCCACACTCAAATTCTCTATCTTATGCCGTTTTTGATTGACTCTGTGGAAGAAAAATTTCCTTTTCATAAAACTCTTGATGAATACCGTGAACTTCTTAAAAATGTTGCTCTTGAAAACGGTGCATTGGTGGTTGATTTACAAGAGTTTTTTTATAATGCACAAAAAACAATTGACCCCCAAAAGCTTGCTGTTGACGGAATACATCCAACAAATCTTGGTCACAAAGTTATGTCAGATGCAGTTGAGAATATGATTGAGTATATTTAAGAAGTCTTCTGACATATTAGATATAGCGTTTGTATGGATGTTCTAAATAATTTCCCCACTTTGCTAACAGCTACACAGGCTGCCATCAAATACTAATTCGTGAAAAAATCTGTTGCCCGAAAGGGTAACAGGTTTTTTGCTTTGCGAAATCAGTATTACAGATGTCTTATTTTGTCTTTGTGTTTTCATTGAATTGTGATATAATTAAATCGACAAAAATTGTTAGAGGTATAAAATGAAAGATTTGATAAAAATTATTATAACAATGGTGGTTGTGTTAGCTGTTGGTGTAGCGGGCTTCTTGGGTTTTACTTATATGGGAATCAGAAATGCTGTTTTGCCCGAAGACTTTACCGTTACGGCTCACACAGGCTGTGAGGAAACAGAAGATAACTCTCTAGAATCAATAAAAAAGGGATATGAAAGCGGAGCAGATATAGTTGAATTTGATCTTGCTTTCACATCTGATGGTGAAGCAGTACTCTCACATGATGAGCCTCAAGAAAACTGTGCTTCTCTTGACGAAGCCTTCGCTATAGTAGCAGAGCTTCCTGATTTAAAAGTGAATGTTGACTGTAAAAGTGTTACAAACCTAAAAAAAGTGGTAGAGCTTTCCGAAAAACACAACATAAAAGACAGAGTTTTTTATACAGGAATAAGGGAAGAAAATGTGGCTGCCGTAAAGGAGCAGACCCCTGATATTGCATATTGGCTCAATTATGATGTTGACACAGAAAAAAACAAAGATGAGGAATACCTGCTTTCTCTTGCAGATAAAACTCGTGCGCTCGGAGCTGTAGGGATTAATATAAATTTCAATGCTTGCACAAAAGAGATGGTTGAGCTTTTTCACCGTGAGGGTCTTCTTGTTTCGATATGGACTGTTAATAAAACATCGGATATGATAAAGGTAATCAGTTTCGGTGTTGATAATATTACTTCTCGTAATCCTTCACAGCTCATAAAAGTCATTAATTTGAATAAGAGATAAAATTTTGATACAATTAAGACAGATAGAGGATATTATAAAAAATTATAATTTGATTTAGTAAAATATTCTGCACTTTGCTATCCTCTCACGGATAACTATCACGAACTGAGTTTTAATTGAATTGTTTGGAAAAGCAAATAAACGAATCCCCTTGGAGCAATCCAAGGGGATTTTTGTTGCAGTTTCTGAGTTGCAATGATATAATTCAGTTGTAAATCGAAAATTTGTGGGGATTTTTATGACTAAAGCATTTGAAAAGCACGAAACATTGTTTTGCTTGTTACTGATAATCATATATCTCGTAGTTAATTCCGTTTGTGTTCAAAATTTTGGAAGTACAAGCTGTATTGGTTTTATTGCAAACACAATATTATCCGCATGTTTAATAGCTGTAATGATGTTTTTGAAAAGGACATCATATTACGGGCTGAAAAATGTTGAAAATGCAAGGAAATACTTATATTTTCTGCCATTGGCAATTATTGTAAGCGTTAATTTATGGAATGGATTCAATATAAATAGCTCGGTTAGTGAGATTATCTTTCATATTTTAACTATGCTTAACATTGGTTTTATAGAGGAAATTATTTTCAGAGGCTTTTTGTTTAAAATGATGGCAAAAAGCAACGTTAAAAGTGCTATAATCGTAAGTGCAATTACCTTTGGTATGGGGCATATTATTAATTTGATTAATGGCGCAGAGCTTATTCCAACATTACTTCAGATATGCTATGCAACGGCTATAGGCTATTTATTTGTTATTATATTCCACAAAAGCAAATCGCTTGTTCCTTGTATCATAACACATTCCTTGGTTAACTCCTTGTCTGTATTTAATGTGGAAAATGATGTATCGCTATACATATCTCCTGTGTTTTTGACAGTTATTCCTTTAGCTTACGCAATTTATATAAATAAAAAGGTTGTGGTGAAATAGGTTATCTGAACCAGCCTTGAATGACGGCGTTTCGGAGATTTTGCTGGATTTTAGCAGAAAAGCTACAATATAAAAAATGCTCTCAACAGGAACTGTGGGAATTATGAAGAAAATCTTATAAAAGAAAAAATGTAAAAATACATCCCCTTGGAAAAATCCAAGGGGGTTTTGTTTGCAATATATGCTTTGAAATGGTATTATAACGTAAAGGGGTGTTTCGATGAATGTTTTATCAATAGGCAACAGCTTTTCAACTGATGCACAAAGATATTTGCATAGCATTGCAAAAGCAGATGGGTTTGAACTTAACTCATTTAATTTGTTTATTGGCGGATGCTCGCTTGAACGCCACTATAAAAATATGGTGAGCGGAGAAAGAGCATATACCCTTGAAATGAACGGGCAGGATACGGGATTCAATGTATCTTTGGGAGAGGCTCTTCTGAATCGTTGTTGGGATGTTATAACAGTGCAGCAGGTCAGTCAGGAGTCTCCTTTTTATGATACGTATCAGCCCTATCTTGATAAGTTGATTGAATATGTAAGAGAGCTGGCTCCCAAGGCTAAAATTGCCGTTCATCAGACGTGGGCATATGAGCAGGGCAGCGAAAGATTGAACAATGAATTGAAATATAACGACTACAAGGAAATGCTAAGCGATATTGTTGATTCATACAAAAAAGCGGCAGACAGGATTAGCGCGGACTATGTTATTCCGTCGGGAGAGGTTTTTGACGCTATGCTTGAAAATGGTATAGAGAAAGTTCATCGCGATACGTTCCATGCGAGTTTAGGCTTCGGAAGATATTCGCTCGGCCTTACGTGGTATAGTGTTTTAACAGGTAATGATATAGAAAAAAATACATTTTCTGATTTTGACGAAGAGGTTTCTCGACAGCATATTGCGATAGCAAAAAGATGTGTGGCAGAGGTTGTTGAAAGAAAAAAGAAATTTTACAAACGCAGTATGTATACTTATGCATAGGTTAGCGTAAAGAAAGTGGTATTGATATGGCTAAAAAACCGAATATATTGTTTATTGTAACTGATGACCAACGTTTCGATACAATTCACGCTCTTGGCAATGAAGAGATAATTACGCCTAATCTTGATAAGCTTGTGGAAAGGGGCACCTCATTCACCCGCGCACATATTGCAGGTGGTACTTGCGGCGCGGTGTGTATGCCAAGTCGAGCTATGGTATTGACGGGTCGCAATCCGTTTCATTTAGACGAGTTTGGTGGCAACATTCCGTCGGAACACAAAACAGTTGCAGAAACCTTTAAAAATAATGGTTACGAAACTATTGGACTTGGCAAGTGGCACAATGGTTGTCCTGCGTATGCACGTAGCTTTACTCAGGGTGCAAAAATCTTTTTTGGCGGTATGTGGGACCATTGGAATGTGCCTACCTGCCGATATGACCAGACAGGTGAATATGATAATGTGATTAACTTTGTTGTGGATTTTTTCGGCGATAATAAGCCATTATCTCAACACTGTGATGAATTTGACCCGGGTAAGCATTCAAGCACATTACTAACGGATGCTGCTATTGATTTGCTTAAAAAGAATGCAGGTCAGGAAAAGCCGTTTTTTATGTATCTTGCATATCTTGCGCCACACGACCCACGTACTATGCCTGAAAGCTTCAAAGAAATGTATGACCCTGAAAAAATTAAATTACCACCGAATTTTCAGGAAATTATTGATACAAATTATCCGCTTATGGTGCATCGCGACGAGCATCTTGCAGAATATCCGCGAAAGTCTGAGGAGATAAAATGTCATATTGCTGAGTATTTTGCAATGATAACCCATCTTGATTCTGAAATAGGTAGGTTGCTTGACGCGTTGCATGAATCAGGAGAAGAGGAAAACACAATTATTGTTTTCGCAGGCGATAACGGACTTGCTGTTGGTCAGCACGGCTGGCTTGGTAAAGAGGATATCTACGAGCATGGTGTACGCGTTCCGCTTATTATGGCGGGGCCAGGAATAGCTGAAAATGTGCGCAATAGTGCATATGTTTATCTTTATGATATATTCCCAACTCTTTGTGAGAAGGTTGGGTTGAATGTTCCTGTTTCCGTGGATGGAAAGAGCTTTGCTCATCTTCTTGGCGGTAACGAAGGAGATAATTTCAGGGAAGAGCTTTATCTTATTTTTGACGAGTTTGTACGCGGAGTTAAGGACGATAAATTCAAATTAATTGAATATCGTAATGGTGATGCGAAGAGTGATAAATGGACCTTCCTTTACGATATAAAAAATGACCCTTGGGAAACGGAAAACCTTGCATTAAAAGAGGAATATAAAGAGAAAATTGCTGAAATGCGAGAAAAAATACTGAAACACCGCGATCAGTGGGAAGAGCAACATCACCCATGGGGTGTGAATTTTTGGAAAAGATTCTGAAACTGTTTTCAGAATTGCTTGGTAGTTTTCGGTTATAAAAACATAGCGGTTAAAGGAGTGGGAGAGATATATGGATGAAAATAAAAAAACAAAGCTTCCTACAAATACACCGATTGTGAATCTTCCTTTTGGTGGACTTACATCAAATATGCTCCGTGGGATAGCTGTTGTTTTAATGCTTAGCGACCATATCTGGGCAACCTATATGAGCTTTGGCAACTGGATGACTTATATTGGCAGAATGGCGTTCCCTATATTCGCTTTTCAAATTGCAGAGGGTTTTATTCATACCTCAAACCTAAAGAAATATATTCTCAGGCTTCTTGGATTTGCTTTGGTTACAGAAATTCCGTTTAACCTTTTTTATAGTAGCCGTGTTTTTAACCCGTACCACCAGAATGTTTTGTTTACTCTTCTTTTAGGTCTTCTAGCGATAACAGTAATTGATAAGAGCCGTAAATGCAAAGAGAAAAAGGATAGACTGAAATATATTGTGGCACTTACTCTGATTTGTCTTGCATCTACAATAGGTTTTGTTGACTATGGCTTCTGGGGTATGATTACGGTTGTAATGTTCTATATACTCAGGGATTTTTCGTTTGCTTGGCTTGCACAGCTTGTTGCAATGGTTATGATTAACGTTGTAATGTTTGAAGGTCTTGTTATCCCTGTTGAAATTTTTGGAAAAACATTTGAAATCCCAACTCAGAGCTTTGCAGTATTTGCCCTCATACCAATCTGGTTATATGGCGGTAAAAAAGGAAAATCAAATAAATTTATGCAATATGGCTTTTATGCCTTTTACCCTGTGCATATGTTAGTTTTGTATCTGATAAAACATTTTGCGTAACACAATCCCTGCTGTAAAAATAGCAGGGATTTGTTGTTTATGGTAAAAAGATATGATATAATAAAATCCGACTGAGGTGATTATATGAAATCAGGCATTAAAATGGCGGAAAAAGAGTCAAAACAAATTTCAAAGCTGAAAAAAATGCAGAATCGCAGTTCGGGTAGCAGATACTTTTTTGTTCTGCTTTTGCTTATTGCGGTTGTAAATATTCTTGATGAAGTTACAAGTAACCTTACTGTTACTGTACAGTCATCTTTTGTTACGGAGTTTTTTGTGAACAATCCGTTTATGGGTAAATATTACACTTATGAAGACGGACTTGCTTTTCATTCAGGTATAGGTGTTTTTACATATGTGTTAGGTATTTTTACTCCTTTTTACAAGGCTTTAGCAGATAAATGGGGAAGAAAACCTCTTTTCGCGTTGTCTACACTTGGTATGGCAATAGGACTTCTGGTTATTCACTTGTCATCGAGCTACATAATGTTTCTTGTTGGCTTTGCGATTATCAGCTTCTTTATGGGTCATGATATTCAGATTATCTATATCCTTGAAGAAGCACCCGATAAGCATAGAGCCAAGATATACAGCTTTCTTAAAAGCTTTGGTATTTTAGGCGTTATTCTTATACCAACTCTTCGGGATATTTTAATGGGTAACGACGCTACAAAATGGCGCGAGATTTTCCTTGTGCCTGCAATCATTGGTTTTGTGGCAGTTTTGCTTGTTGTTCTTTTTGCTAAGGATACAAAGGTTTTTATTGACGAAAGAATAGCATACCTTTCAAGACCTTTAGAAGAAAGGCAGAAAGAAAAAGAACTTAAAAAGCAACAAAAGGAGGCCCAAAGGAATCAATCTGGTGTTTTCAATGGCGTGAAATATATCTTTTCTAATAAAGATACTAAGATGCTTATTATTTCTCACATTATTTTTGATGCGGCAATGCCTGCCATAGCGCTCTATTTTGAATCCTCAATGCACCGTGCAGGAATGAGTACAGCAAGTATTACCAAAGCTTTGTTTATGGTTCCTGTAGTTTACGCCACCATAACATTCCTTTCAGGATTTATTGCAGATAAATTGGGAAGAAAGGTTACTGTTACTGCATTTTCCGTAACCTGTGTAGCGGGCTACATATTTTTTGTAGTAGGTATTCTTAAGGGCTGGAATCCTTATTTAGTCGGTTCTCTTGCAGGCCTTTATCAGGGCTCATACTGGATTGGCAGAGACTATATGAATGTTATGATGACGGAAAAGGTGCCAACAGATATACGCGCATCTGTAGTAGGTGCAGAGGGACTTCTCGTTATAATCGGATTAGCTTTGGGTTATGGTTTAACAATAGTAGGTATGATAGCAATGCCTATATGGTGGGCCTGCCTTGCAGTTTCTGTTCCTGCAGTTTCAATTGCGGCAATTATGTTCGCTATGAGAGTTAAGGAAACAAAAGGCGCAAGCCTTGATGATATTGGATGAGAGGTAAAATATGCAGAATTTATTTGATTCTTTTCTGAGTTTTGATTTAAGTGTTTTCCAATGGATACAAAGTATACACAATGATTTTCTTGATGCTGTTCTGGTTGGTATTACAACCTTAGGTAATGCAGGTGCGATTTTTATTGTGCTTGGCTTAGGTCTTTTCATTACAAAGAAGTATCGTAAAGCAGGCTTTGCTGTTATTGTGGCACTTCTTGTAATGCTTATTTGCAATGACCTTTTCCTCAAAGAGTTTTTCGCGAGACCGCGTCCGTTTAATTTATTCGATTCAGACCCTGAAAAGTATGCAGAATGGGGCAGAGCATATATCTACCCTGAGCTTGTTCACAAGCCGTCAAGCTATTCTTTCCCGTCAGGACATACATCATCTGCTTTTGCTGCAGCAATTGCTCTTTTGTGGCACAACAGAAAATGGGGTGTTCCTGTAACTGTATTTGCCGCACTTATGGGCTTTTCGCGAATTTATGTGGAAGTGCACTATTGCACAGATGTAATTGCAGGTGTGGTTTCAGGAGCTATATGCGCTCTTATTGCAGTGCTTATCGTAAAAATCCTTTTTCCCGTTGTTGATAAGGGTATTGATAAGCTTTCTCATAAAATCAAAAAGAAGAAATCTTAAAAGAAAAACACTTTACAGGGGGGACTGTGTTATGAATGGAATGACACGCAGAGAAAAACAGGTTTTTGATATAAACGAAATTATAAAAATTCTCGATAAATCAAAGGTTTTACATCTCGGTCTTGTGGATGGTGATGAGCCTTACGTTGTGCCTATGAATTACGGCTACACTATAGAGAACGAAAAGCTTACCTTATGGCTTCATGGTGCTACTCAGGGCAGAAAGCTTGATGTTATGAGGGCTAATCCTAAAGTGTTTTTCTCAATGGAATGTGATTTGCAGCCCTTTGAGGGTGATGTTGCCTGCCGATATGGCGTTGGTTATTCTTCACTTATGGGTAAGGGTATTGCAGAAATAGTTGAGGATGTTGAGGTAAAAAAGAATGCGCTCACATTCCTTATGAAAACTCAGACAGGCAAAGATTTCGAGTTTAACGATAAGCTTGTATCTGTAGTTAGTGTTATTAAAATTGATGTAACGGAATATACCGCAAAATACAGACCTGTGCCTGTGAAATAAACGGATGATTATCTAATTGCAAAGGGGGAGAAAAAAATGAAATGTCCTGCTTG
The DNA here is from genome assembly GCA_904501675.1 of Clostridiaceae bacterium. Classification (GTDB taxonomy): domain Bacteria; phylum Bacillota; class Clostridia; order Oscillospirales; family Acutalibacteraceae; genus DTU089. The sequence continues at coordinate 9,503 of CAJGCL010000028.1, read as the reverse complement.
TAATGGCGAAATAGGAAGATTTGAGCTTGCGCCCAATTGTAAGCATTGCGGAGCAAATATTTTTTATAATCAACAAAAAACCTTGCTTACAAGAGATGCTAAAAAATGCGAGCTTGAATATGCAGGGTTTCGTATACTTGTAGCAAAATTGAAAACAGCGTTTATAAAAGGCGCAATACAAATTTTGCGTATTGTTGCAATGGTTGTGGCAATTGGCGCAATATTTATTCCCTTTGTAACGGTTTCTGTAAATTCGGCCTTGTTTTCTAGCTCCTTCAGCTTTGGTGCATGGGGAATATACAGTGCATTTACAGATGGAACAATAGGTGCTCTTTTAAATCTTAATGAATATATGCCAAATCAGGTTGTCTTGTGTTTTGCTTTATTAGGACTTATAGTGGCTATTTTCCTTGTAGGCTTTGGAGTTTTTGTTTCTCTTCTTTTGTCATTTATTAACATTCAGAAATCTGCAAAAATAATGCGCGGCTTATCGGTTGCAGGCGGTGCTTTGTGCTTGTGCGCCTGCGCTGTAAGTATTGCTATGCCGTATTTGTTTGGTGAAGGTGGATTTTTAGTAGCAAATACAGGGTTTGGTGCTTTTGCTTGCGTGCTTGTATTTGTAATGATTTTTGCTCTTAATCACCTTGTTATCAAGAAAAATATTCAACCTGAAATCAAAGAGGTTGATATTAAGAGAACAGAGCTTAATAAAAAAGTTAAAGCAGGCGAGGTTTCTCTTGACGATTTGCCTCTTCCTGTTTTTGAAACAGAGGAAGAAAAAGAAAAGAGATTACTAGACGCGGCAGAAAAGAAAGCTCTTGTAGAAAAAGCGAAGGGCGGTGAAGCCCGTGAATAAAAAAGAAAACAAGAAAAAACAATTTTTATTTTTCGGTTTTTGTAGTTTTTTAGCTCTTGTGCTTTGTATGGTAACGCTTGTTGTTACAGTCAAAAAAGTTGAGGGTGCTCAGAATGTCAGCGAAAAAACAGAGCAGACACCGAGCAAAACACAGCTTACCAATAAAACAGAAGATATTGCAAAATACTTATGCGACTTAACAAAGGTTGCTGTGGGTAATAATTTTATAAAAGTGAATTCCTACACAGATGTATATGTTGATAACTCCTCAATTTTAGTTGATGGCAAAGCAGACAGCGCAGACAAGAATCTTTTTGTTTATTTAAAGGACAGAGTTATAGGCGCTGTTGATGAGGTTTACGGAGAAGATAAAACAGGCGTTTTCGGCGTTGAAGACAACAGTAAACCATATATCGACCTTGCAAAAGAGAATGGTTTAACTTCTTCATTTTCTGTTGGGCAGACCGATGAAAACGGCAAACAGCTTTTTGACGATAACGGCAAGCTTGTTGATGGTGAGTTTTACTATATAACATTATCTGTTTCGCCTGAGGCATTTGAAAACTGTGTGGTTAAGGAGGCATTCAGCCTTTCCAACAATCAGAATATTACAACTGGAATTAAAAATGCATTGTTGCCTGACTGCAAAGTGGATTTTATATCTGTTGACGTTAAAGAGCTTAAAATAAATGCTAAAGTAAACAGGCTTACAGACCAGATTTCTCAACTGGAAATTCAACGTGTTTATAATGTGAAGGCAGAGTTTGAATTCTTGAACACATTATCAGTATTCGGCACAAAAACAGTTGAATTTCAATATGGTGTAAACGAAAAATACGAGTATTTCTATGCAGGTGTAGCTCTTTCTCAGAGTGAAATGACCATTGAAAAAGATGGTGAAGCTCAGCTTACGGTTAATGCCGTTATTGAAGACGACAGTGAATATAAGGTTAAATTTATTTCATCAGATGAGTCAATTGTAACAGTTGATGAAATGGGTTACGTAACCGTTTTGAAGGAAGAGCCTGTAATAATTACTGTTGAATTAGAATATCTTGGCGAAATATTTACTGACAAATGTGTCGTTAATGGTCAGGAGGTGCTTTCATGAGTGATAATGAATTAATGAATAAAGGCACCGATATAGCGGAAGAAAACAACGTAAGATATTACGAAGGTCATAATTATGTAGGTGTAAGAGAAACTGTTGCTTATCTTTTTAACGACTGGTCAAACACCTTTAACATAAACTCTTTTTCAGAGCGATATATCTGGGACGTTGTTAATATTGATTTCACCGTAAGCGCGGTTATGAACCTTGTTACTGCGGCGTGGGATATTGTTAACGATACATTTATATCCGTAATAGTTGACAGCACACGTACAAGAATAGGTAAATTCAGGCCCTATCTTGTTGGTATGCAGATACCACTTACAATTATGGGCGTGTTCACCTGGCTTTTGCCTCTTTTCTTTGGCACAACAAGTGGTACATATTTGCCAAAGCTTATTTACTACTATTTCTTTGCCATAATCAACGAAACAGCAAGCACCTTTACCAATGTTGCCAAAAGCGGATATATGTCTACAATAACGCCTAACCCAAATGAGCGAATCCGTCTTATAACTCTTGCGGAGCTTCTGACGGGTTATATGGGTGAGGACTTGCCACGCTACATAATGGGTGTGCTTATTGACCTTGTTAATAACAAGGTTGTTAACTGGAAGCTAGGCAATGTGTTTATGGTAATGGGTGGTAGCACCGCACTTATATCTTCTCTTTGCACATTCTGGTTCTTCATGGAATCAAAAGAAAGAGTGCCTCAGTCTATTGAAAAGCCAAGCGTAAAAGAGGGTATGAGAGCAATTTTCTCTAACTACCCTGTGCTTTTAATGTGTCTTTCTGAATTTTTAGGTAATTTCTCAATCAGTAAAAGTGAAACAAACTATTTTATAGATGTTCTGGGCAATTATTCTCTTATAACTCTTCTTAATATTCCATCATCTATGAATGGTAGTATCAGCTATTCCTTTGTTGCACCTCTTAGAAGGAAATTCTCCTCAAAATCATTGTGGATATTCAATGATATATATAACAGTGTAATTTCAATTGCAGTTTTCCTTTTCGGTATGACGAAAAAGAAAAAAATGTTTATGCAGACTGTTCCTATGTGTATAGCTTTCGGTCTTAAAGAGTGGTTTGTAAAGTGGTCATGGGGTATTTCCAAGGTAATTAATGCAGACCTGTGGAATGAAGCTATGGACTACTGCGAATGGAAAAACGGCTACCGAATGGAAGCTACAACAGGCGTTGCAAAGGGCTTGATTTTGAAGGTGCAAAGTGCGCTTTTAGGATCAGTTACAAGCCTTATTATGAAGAAAATCGGCTATGTTCAGGGTCTTGAAATAGGGGCTCAGAACGACAGAACAAAGTTCTGGGAGTTTGCCCTTTGTACAATTGTTCCTATAGTAACGGGCATTTTAAGAATTGTACCTAAATTCCTGTGGCCTATCTCACGCCAGAAGCGTGAATGGATGTACGCGGAGCTTTCGGAGAAGCGTCAGCAAAATGTTATGGAGCACGGGAATAGCCGATAGGGTTTATTAAATCATAACCACCCATTGATGGTGGTTGTGATTTAATATTATTGAAAGAATTGTAACGTTGCTATAGAATAAATGACAGATTTAAATGTGTGGTGTGATTTATGGATAAAGTAAAATATGTTGACACATCAATTGGCACAGTTGGTGAAGCTGATGATGAAAAATCACATGGTGGGGGTAAAACATATCCGGGTGCTTGTGTGCCCGGTGGTATGGTGCAGATGTCGCCTGATACTATAACAGGTGGTGATAACGGTACAGGCTACAGCTATCTTCACGATACAATAGAGGGCTTCAGCTTTAATCATATGAGCGGTATAGGATGGTATGGAGACCTTGGAAATCTTCAGATTATGCCTGTTACATATATCGATGGTCTCAGAAGCGGAAGCAATGAGGAGACACCTATCACAAAAGGCGGTGAAGGTTGGAAATCTGCTTTTTCTCACGATGATGAAGCAACAAAAGCAGGCTATTATGCCGTAAAGCTTCAGAAATATAATGTTTTTGCGGAGGCAACCGCTTCTGTTCGAACAGGTGTTTTAAGGTTTACTTACCCTGAAAATGAACCTGCAAAGCTTATTTTCAATTTCGCAAGAAGAATTGGCGGAAAAGCTGATTTCGAAGAAATTAACATTATAAATGAGAACAGAATAGAGGGTCATATAAAGTGCACGCCAAAGGGTGGCGGTTTTGGTCATGGTCATGGAAAGATTACTTATGACTTTTATTTTGTGTGTGAGTTTTCCCTCCCTGCAAGGAAAATGCAGTTTTTCTCAAACGAGGAGTACTGCGCGGAGAATTTAAAAACCTTTGAGAATGAAGATGCAGGTCTTGTGGTAGATTTCGGTGAGCTTTCTCGACCGCTTGTTGTGCGTTGCGGAATTTCGTATGTTGATTTGCAGGGTGCTAAAAACAACCTGCAGACAGAGTGCCATACCTTTGATTTTGATTTAATGAAAGAAAACGCTCAGGAAATGTGGGAGCAGGCTTTTTGCGGTGTTCATGTGGAAGGCGAGAATGAGGTTGATTTAACTATTTTCCACACCTGCCTTTACCATGTGCTGTTGGACCCTCGCACCTTTATGGATTGCGACGGCAGATATCGTTTCAACGGAAAAATTTTTGAAAACTCCTCATACACTCATCGTACAGTGTTCAGTGGGTGGGATGTTTACAGAAGTGAGTTTCCACTTTTGACGATTATTAATCCTGAAATGGTAGAGGATGAGGTTAATTCTCTTCTTGCTATTGCAGAGGAAAGACAGACATCTCTTCCCCAATGGGAGCTTTTAGGAATTAACGCAGGCTGTATGGTTGGAGACCCGGCAACAATCGTTTTATGCGACGCGGCAATTAAGGGTATTTTGCCGTATGACATAGAAAAAGCATATGAAATTATTAAGGCAAGTGCACTTTGCAAAAAAGAGCTTTTCGGGAAACCCTTTAAATCTGTAAGACCTGATTGCCAAAAGTATATTGAGGAGTGCTATGTGCCCGAGAAATTAAGTGATACACTTGAATTTTTGCTTGCAGATTTTACTACTGCTCAGCTTGCCAAAAAGTTAGGTAAGAGTGATGATGAAAAGCTCTTTTCAGACAGGGCTATGCATTATCCTGATAATTTCTGCAATGAACGCGGATTCATGTCGCCACGAATGGAAAATGGTGAGTTCGTTTTTGAAGAAAATGAATATGATGATGACGGATGCGTTGAAAGTAATATTTTCCAACAGGGTTGGTTTGTACCATATGATGTTAAAGGTCTCAGCAAGCTTTTCGGTGAAAAGCGAACAATCAGTCTTCTTGAAAGATTTTTTGAAAAAGCAGAGCTTTCTGCCTTGTGGAATGATGATTATAACCACTCAAATGAGCCTTGCCATAATATAACTCACTATTTCAGTGTGTTAGGTCTTCCTGGAAGAACGCAGTATTGGACAAGACGCGTGCAGAAGGAGTCCTACCGCTTAGGTGCCTTCGGCTTCTGTGGAAATGAAGATGTAGGTCAGCTTTCTGCCTGGTATGTGCTTTCAGCACTTGGCTTTGCTCAGCTTTGCCCTGCGGATGAAAAATATTATCTGAATACACCGTTATTTAAAAAGGCTAGGGTTTCACTAAATAAAAAATATCACAATTGCAGTGTGGCAGAGGAGCTGACTATTGAGTGTGATTCTGATCCGCTGGAAAAGCCGTATATAAAAGCAGCTTATCTTAATGGTGAGATGATAGAAGAGAATTACCTTACATATTCTCAGATTACTTCAGGTGGTACGCTCAGATTTGAGCTTTGTAGTGAGGTTCAATAATGAAAAAGAAAGTGTTTTATACCGAGCTCAGCTATGTGCTTGGGCTTGTGATTATGGCGTTCGCAGCCGCATTTACTGCGAAGGCGGATTTTGGTATGAGTATGGTTGTGGCGCCTGCATATATTATTCATTTGAAGGTTTCTCAACTTTTACCATGGTTCAGCTTCGGTGTTGCGGAGTACTGCTTTCAGGGTGTTCTTGTGATAATTACTGCAATTATTATGAAGAAGATGAAGAAATCATACTTTTTCTCTTTTGTAACGGCAGTCATTTACGGAACACTTCTTGATATTGCAATAAGCGTGATTTCCGGTATTCCGGACGATACTTTTGTTGTAAGAGTAGTGTGGTATATTTTAGGTTGTGTTATGTGCTCCTTTGCAGTTTCACTGTTTTTTCATACATATATATCTCCTGAGGCATATGAGCTTATTGTTAAGGAGCTTGCGGAAAAAACAAAGATTGACATAAATAAAATCAAGACTGCTTATGATTTAATCAGTTGTGTTTTAGGCGTTGTGCTTTCCTTTTCATTCTTCGGTTTTGGCCATTTCGAAGGCGTGAAGCTTGGCACTGTAATATGTGCCTTCTTCAATGGCTTTTTGATAGGGCAATTCACCAAGCTCCTTGAAAAGCATTTCGAATTCAGGGATAAATTCAAGTTGAGAAAACACTTTAGATAAACAAAACAGAGACTGTTTCAAAGAAACAGCCTCTGTTTTATTATTTATGGTTTTTATAATCCTCAAAGGTTTTAAATGTTTTTATTTCGATTCCTTGCTCTGCAAAGAAATCTTCGTTTTCTGTAAATTTATCTGCAGAAAGCCAGGTAGAGTTGTAAAGGTCTATTGTTTGACCGCTTTTGGTTTTTATAACAATATATTTTTCTTCGTAAAAGCAATTGTTTTCTTTGTTATCATAAAACCCTTCAATTACACCGATATAATCAATAGATTCATACATGCATTCGCTTTGAGAAAGAGGGAAATCCTCCTGTGAATATTCAAAGTAATATTCGTAAAAAGGTGCAGTTGAAAAAACGCATGTGATGCAACCTATAAGTGCAAGGGACTCGGCAGCGATAGTGAAATATTTTAATGCCTCGTTTATCACTTTTGGAGCTTTAGGGGTATGAACAGTTTTTTCGTCTGCTTGCTTTTTGTTTTCGTGACGTGATTTTATAAAATTCAAAGCGATGGCAGTACCTAAAAGAAAGCTGAAGAAGGGAAGAATCAAAAGATTCTCGAAAAATCCTGCGATAAACACATTGCCTTTGAAAAACAAAGCACATATTGCGGTATAAACAAGACCAAGTCCCAGGGCAACGGGAATAGTGAAAAGCAATGAAAATGCAATAGTCTTAAGTGAGGATTTTACGCCACCGCCATGACGTAAAGCACCTTTTTTAATAGAAGCCTCGGAAACTGCGATTGAAACCGGGGTGCTTTTTCCGCCGTTTTCAAGGAACTTTTGCAGGTTCTGCTGATAAAGTGTATTCCTTTTCGATTTTTTTAGTTTTTTAAGTGCTTTTTCGTCTTTGCCGCTATAGAATAACGATTGAGAGCCAACAACGGCTGCTTCAATTTCTGCTTCATAGAAATTCTGAAGCATCATGGCAATAATTTTATCGCCTGCTCCTCCAAGCATTTCTCCGCTTTCTAAAACATTATCACCGAAATATCTGTTTATATTGTCTTTCTGAGCAGAAATAAGTCTGTTCTTTGTGATTCCATTTTCTAAAAATTCAGTAAGAGCAGGGGTGATTCTTATAAGTAGTGGCGTTAATTCGTTAAAACAGTTTTTCATCAGCGCCTGTGAATCAACATATGTATATGTGTAGCAATTAAAGTTCTCCGGCTCAATAAAAGCGAGTACGTCGTAAAGAGAAAATGGCAACTGACGGTCGCTGTCGAGAGACACTGAAACCCAAAGAGTCTGTTGGGCGTAGGCAGATTTGCCTGCTTCTATATATGATATAAGCACCTTATAACCCTCAAAGGAGAAAACAGCGCAAACGCCAAGCTCTTCTGCTTTGCGGTTATGAGAGGTGAGCTTCCTTATTGCCGGGGTTTCAATATCAAGTTTTTGGGCGCATTCCCGACATTGAGAAGCAAAAAATTCTTTTAAATCCATTTAAGTAAAATCCTTTTAAAAATATAAAGGTATTTTACTAAAAAGTTTCGTTTTCGTCAACATAGAAAAAAATTATCGTTCTTTTCCTTGCACCTTGACTATTGAAGAGAATAGCCTGTTGGAGTATTATATTGTTAGCGTTTTATTATTACGTTTTTTAAAGGAGTGCTTTTATGCTTTCTAATAAATTTATATGTGCCACAAGAGAATATTCAACTTATAAAAATTTTGTTCCCTCGCCATATCTCAGAAAAACATTTATCGCATATGAATTACCTAAAAAATGTACAATCACCATTGGTTGCGCAGGCTTTTATGATGTTTTTGTTAATGGCCATAAAGTAACAAAGGGTATATTAGCGCCCTATATTTCAAATCCGGATCACCTTGTTTATTACGACCGATATGACGTTACCGAATATATAAATGAGGGTAAAAATGTTTTAGGTATTCAGCTAGGTAACGGCATGCAGAATGCTCCAGGTGGCGAAATATGGGATTTTGAAAAAGAAGATTTTCGCGGTGCGCCGAGAGTTGCGTTTTCGATTGAGATAGAATCCTTCGACGGCAAAACCGATATTATTGAGGCAGATACAAGCGTTAAAACTGCACAATCACCTGTAATATTTGATGATTTAAGAAACGGGTGTTTTTATGATGCGAGGCTTGAAATTCCTCATTGGTCTGAGCCTATGTTTTCCGACGATAGCTGGCAGAGCGCTCTCGTTGCAGAAACTCCGAGAGGCGAAAGAAAGCTTTGCGAAGCAGAGCCTGTTACCGCTATAAGGCATTTGAACCCTGTTTCAATAAGAAGATGCCGTATGGCAGATTTCAGGCCTGCAGATAAGGCGAGTCGCGATGTTTCCCCCTTTCCGTCAAAAGAAAAGGAAGGCTTTCTTTACGATTTCGGTATTGACACCGCAGGTATTATCCGCCTTAAAATTAAAGGCGAAAGAGGGCAGAAAATTGACCTTCAATTCGGCGAATATCTTGACGAAAACGGCAACCCTGATATAAGCAATTGTCAGTTTTATCCTGACGGCTACGCTCAAAGGGATATTTATATATGTAAAGGCGAGGGCGATGAGATTTTCGAGCCCCAGTTTACATACCACGGCTTCAGATATGTTGTTGTATTGGGAATAGACGAAAGTCAGGCAACTCCTGATTTACTTACATATATTGTTTGCAGCTCTGCTCTTGAGGAGAGAGGTAATTTCAAATGCTCTGACGATACTGTTAACAGACTTCAGGCAATGACAAGAAATGCTACTATTTCTAATTTCTATTATTTCCCTACCGATTGTCCTCATCGCGAAAAGAATGGGTGGACGGGAGATGCAAATATGTCTGCTCGTCAGACGCTTCTTAACCTTAACCCTGAAAACAGCTACAGAGAATGGCTTGCTAATATCCGTAAAGCCCAGAGAAAAAATGGCGAAATACCCGGTGTTGTTCCCACAGGTAGTTGGGGTTATAATGTTGGCCCTGCCTGGGATGCAGTGCTTATAAATCTTCCTTATTTTACTTACCTTTATCGCGGCGATAAGGAGATTCTCAAAGAAAATGCACATGCCATTTTTGCCTATGCAGATTTTCTT
>CAJGCL010000027.1 GCA_904501675.1 Clostridiaceae bacterium | reverse complement strand
GGTAAGAAATCAGCTCCTGACCATTTCTTCTATTTCGATGTTCCTAATGTTGGTGAAACAGAGCTCGTAGCAGTTGCAGGTGAATTTAAGGATATATCAAAAATCCGCAAGGTTGCAGAGTTTAACAATGCTTATCGTCTTGTTGAAAAAGGTGCAGTTCTTAACTGGTTTGATATCGATGCTCCAGAAGGATATTTCTCACTTAATGATAAACTTTCAGATATTATGGGTTGTCCTGAGGGTGCTGCGTTTGTTAAAGGTCTTGCAGCTCAGATGATGAAAGGTATCGGCAATACAGAAATGGGCGAGGATGCCTTCGGTGGTGCTATGATGCAGATGATGGGTGGATTTACAGTTCTCCGTCTTGCTGGTCTTATGGGTGCTGCGAATGTTAAGTTCTCAAAAGAAGATCTTTTAGGACTTAACACAATGCTCAACAAAATCAAAAAATCATAACTTAAACAAAAAGCGTGATGAGAAATCATCACGCTTTTTTAGCTGTCAGTAAATAGCAATTGGCAAACAGCGGTACATTGTAAGTATTAAAGTAAATTAAAACCGTCCTCGCAATCAAGCAAGGACGGTAGCTTTAAAAATCTTATTCAGCCTTTTCTTCTTTTTTCTTGTGGAAAAGCATCTTATCAACAGGGAAGTAAAGGAAGAATTGGAGAGCTGAGCAAATCATTGTTGCGATATTCTTTGCTGCAGTTTCATTGCACCAATCGAAGCCGAGGAAAACATCCTTGAGTGTTGGATTAAGCCAAGCAGAGAAAAGAATAAGTGCAATTGTGAAAATTATGTAAATAGGAAGAGCAACAGCAACGTTTGCACCCGAGTTGAATGTTTTTTCTTTGTTAACAAAGAAAGCAACAATCTGAGCTACAATGTTTGCAACATTGCTTACTATAAAATAGCCAAGACCACCAACTGCAACAGGGTAAACAAATACCCACCAGCTGAAAGGCTCGCTGTAAAGAGCTTGAATCGCAGGAATAAGCTGAAGTGTGTTAAGAAGTACGAACTGAACAATCATTGCAAGAAGACTTACAACAATAAATTTAACAAACTGCCATATAGTAACAAGGAGTGAACCCTTGGATTCTGCAGCTTTGTCAATGTCTTTTAATTTTGCCATAACAGAAAACTCCTTTATTTTGAATTTAATGTTATACTAACATAATCAGTGGTATAAGTCAATAAATAAATAAATTATGAATTTTTAAAGATTTTCAATAAAAACTTTGACAATGCAAATATTTTACTATATAGTATATTAAGGAAATCAAAAGGGAATAATTCTTTTGAAATAGGTATGAAAGGACTAAAAATTATGGAACTTAAAGGCTCAAAAACAGAAAAAAATCTTCGCGCAGCATTCTCAGGCGAAAGCGAAGCAAGAAACAAATACACCTACTTTGCATCTGTAGCAAAGAAGGAAGGTTATCAGCAGATTGCCTCAATTTTTGAAGAAACTGCAAATAACGAAAAAGAACATGCAAAAATGTGGTTTAAGGAGCTTAAGGCTCTCGGAAACACAGCAGAAAACCTTCTTGCTGCAGCAGAGGGCGAAAACTATGAGTGGACAGATATGTATGCTACCTTTGCAGATGAGGCAGAAGAGGAAGGCTTTACAGAGCTTGCTGCAAAGTTCAGAGCAGTAGCTAAAATCGAAAAATCTCACGAGGAACGCTACAGAAAGCTTCTTTCAAATGTTGAAATGCAGAAGGTTTTTGAAAAGTCAGAGGAAACAATGTGGGAGTGCCGTAACTGTGGTCATCTTGTTATGGGTAAAAAAGCTCCTGATGTTTGCCCTGTTTGTGCACATCCTCAGAGTTACTTTGAAGTAAGAAAAGAGAATTATTAAAAATAAAAGAACACATCTTCGGATGTGTTCTTTTATTTTGGCCCGCCCGAAGGGATTCGAACCCCCGTTCTTCAGAATCGGAATCTGCTGCGTTATCCAGCTGCGCCACGGACGGATTTTATAAATAATATTATATTACTGTAAAGTTGGTTTTTCAAGAGAAACATACTCAATTGTATTTACTTTATTGATTTCTATATGTATTTTTATTCATTGTTCACATAAAATTATACATTTTAAAATAAATTTCTTTACAAATTAAATTTTTTGTATTATTATGAGGACATTAGATGCATATGCATCAAATGAAAGTGGTGATTATATGGAAAAGCTTGAAAAAAGATATGGTCTTCCAACTGCTATATGTATGGTTGTTGGTACTGTTATCGGTTCGGGTGTGTTTTTTAAGGCACAAAACGTTTTGGTTGCAACTGGCGGTGATATGCCTCTTGGTATTCTCGCATGGGTTATTACAGGTATTCTTATGATTATCTGTTCATTGCAGTTTGCTTCCATGGCTCAGAAGTACGAAAAAGTCAGCGGTATTGTTGACTATGCAGAGGTTACTTGTGGTAAAGGTTATGCATACTACCTTGCTTGGTTTATGGTTAACGTTTACTATCCCGGTATGACATCTGTTCTTGCTTGGGTTTCTGCTCGTTATTTCGGCGTTCTTTTCGGTTGGGATTTAGCAGGTCCTGAAGTTCTTTGTGTAGCCGGTTTTGCTCTCGTTGGTTCTTATACGCTCAATGCTTTCTCACCAAAGCTTGCCGGTAAGTTCCAGATCAGTGCAACAGTTATTAAGCTTATTCCAATTATTTTAATGGCTATCGTTGGTACAATCTATGGTCTTAAAGAAGGCGTTCTTACACAGAACTTCACAACAATAGTTGAAGAAGTTGCAGGTGGCAAGAGTGCAGGTCTTTTTGCAGCAGTTGTTGCTACAGTTTTTGCATACGAAGGTTGGATTGTTGCTACATCTATCAACGCAGAGCTTAAAAATGCTAAGAAGAATCTTCCAATAGCATTGGTTATCGGTTCTATCATCGTTGTTATTGCATATGTTCTTTATTATATCGGTGTTGCCGGTGGTGCATCAAATGCTGTTCTTATGGCAGAGGGTGCTACAACTGCATTTAAGAATGTTTTCGGCGCTGTAGGTGGCGCGTTCCTTAACATCTGTATCGTTATTTCATGTCTCGGTACACTTAATGGTCTTATGGTTGGTGCAACTCGTGGTATGTATGCTATTGCTGCTCGTGAAGAAGGTCCAAGACCTGAGATGTTCAGCCAGGTGGATAAGCACACAAATATGGTTACAAACTCATCAATCTGGGGCTTGTTCGTATGTGCAGCATGGTTAGTATATTTCTATGGCGCAAACCTTACAAGCGGTTGGTTCGGATACTTCAACTTCGACTCATCAGAGCTTCCAATCGTTACAATCTACGGTATGTATATTCCGATTTTCATCGTTTGGATGATTAAAGAAAAAGAGCTTGGTTTTGTAAAACGTTTCTTGCTTCCGGTTCTTGCTCTTGCAGCTTGCGGATTTATGGTGTTTGCTGCTGTTTATGCACATGGTATTACTCCATATCTCAATGCAAAAGCTAATGGTGAATTTTCGTTCCCGGTTCTTTTCTATCTTATTCTCTTTGCAATTATTATGTTTGTTGGTGCTTTAGTCAGAAAGAGTAAAAAGAAATAATTAGATATATAAATATTAAAGCCTCGGCATTGCCGAGGCTTTTTCTTGTGTCATGTTTATTTGAATAAATAAACTCTTGTTTCGTAAGGCTTGGTTGTAAAGCCGTTTCCATTAAGAGCAGTGTCCTTGTAGTTTGAAAGAACAAGTTCACCTTTGCTAAGGTCAATTCCTGCAGGTGCTTTGAAATCAACAGCTTTTTCTGTAAATGATGCAACAACAAGGATTTTAACACCATCAAGGTTTCTTTCGTATACGAAAAGATCTTTGCTGTTTTCGTAGTACTGTTTGAAATCACCGTAAATAGCAACCTCGTTTTCCTTGCGGAATTTAAGCAGCTTGCGGTAATAATTAAGAATTGAATCCTCATCTGCTTCTGAAGCTGCAACATTAATTTCCTTGTAATTAGGGTTAAGGTTAAACCAAGGCTCAACGGTTGAGAATCCTGCGTAAGGTCCGTCGTTCCATTGTACAGGTGTACGTGAGTTTTCACGTGAGCCTTTGTTAGCAAGCTTAATGAATTTATCACCCTTGATACCAAGCTTATTGAACATAATCTGGTTGTTAAAGGTAATCATATCCTTGAATTCATCAATTGAATGGAGCTCGATATTTGTCATACCGATTTCCTGACCCTGATAAATGAAAACAGTACCTCTCTGAAGATAGCACATTGTAGCAAGCATTTTTGCGCTTTCAACTCTGTATTTGAGGCTACCGTAACGGTCAACAATACGAGGATGGTCGTGGTTTTCAAGGTAAAGTGTGTGCCAACCCTTGCCATTCATAGCGTCGTACCATTTCTGGTAGCATTTTTTCATCTTTTTAAGGTTGAAAGGTGTTTTAATCCAGTCAGTCATAAAGCAGTCTGCTTCAAGGTGGTCGAAGCTGAACATTGTTTTAAGAACCTGAGTTTCATCTTCTGTAACAAAGCGAAGAACTTTTTCAGGAGTAATAAGTGGACCTTCACCAACTGTAAAACAATCGTATTTTGAAAGAACTTCATCATGGAATTCTTTAAGATATTCATAAAGATGAGGTCCGCAGTTGTAATGCTCCATACCGCATGCAACAGGAATCGGGATAGCATTTGGAAGACCTTCTCTTTTTGAGATGTATGTAATAACGTCCTCACGGAAGCCGTCAACACCCATATCAAGCCAGAACTTCATTATATCCTTAACTTCCTGACGTACTTTTGGGTTATCCATATTAAGGTCAGGCTGACCCTTTGTGAATACATGAAGATAGTATTCGTTAACGGATTCAACATATTCCCATGCTCCACCTTCAAATGTTGAAAGCCAGTTGTTTGGTGGTTTCTTGCCGTTTTTACCTTTGCCTTTACGCCAAATGTAATAGTCGTGGTATGGGTTATCAACGCTCTTACAAGCCTCTTTAAACCACATGTGTTCAGTTGATGTGTGGTTAATAACGAGGTCCATAAATACTCTTATTCCACGTTCATGGCAACCTGCAAGAACTTTTTTGAAGGTCTCCATATCACCGTATTCAGGGTTGATGTCTCTATAATCGGCGATATCGTAACCATAGTCAGCATTAGGTGATTTGAAAAGAGGTGAGAACCAGATAGCATCTGCACCAAGACTTTTGATATAGTCAAGCTTTGAAAGTATACCTTCAAGGTCGCCAATTCCGTCGCCATTACTGTCGCAGAAAGAGCGGGGCCATATCTGATATACCACCATTTCCTTGTACCAGGATTTTTGCATAAAAAAACCTCATTTCCATTTTTTATTAAAATAATTTTATCATACGAATAATGAAAATACAACATTATGTTGCAAAATTACATAAAACATAAAAATTTACGATTTAGTAAAAAATTGCTATGTACATTTCTGATTTTATATTGTATAATATATTGGAATATTACTTAATGAGGTATCTTAATGGATAAGAAAAATAAAATTATTATCTCAATTGGCATTTGTATTATCATTGCCGCAACGGTTTTGATAATTGCCCTTGTCGATAGTATGACTGAAGATAAATCTCAGGGTTATACAGGTACATATACTCTTCAACCTACAACAACTCAACCTGTACCAGTAGCAACAGATTCTTGGATAGACCTTAACCTTATTGCAAGTGATTTAGCAACAGCTACAGATACAAGCAATGTTTCTACTACGGGTGGCGTTATTACAACAGCAGGTGGCGTACAAGGTTATTTCTTTGATATGTATGGTAATCTCGTTGACGCTGCAGGCAATATCATCATTCCTGCAAATCAGCTTGGTGGAAATAATCAAGGCGGTAATAATCAAGGCAGTAATAATCAAGGCAGTAATAATCAGGGCGGTAATGTACAGGTGTCTGATACTACAATTGACAGCACACAGGCTCTTGATACTCCTGTAGATAATGGTAGCGAACTCGGTGAGTTTGAAATTGATGAGCGTGGTGTTATTACAAAATACCTTGGTGATAAACAGGATGTTATGATTCCAAGAACAGAGCAGGGTAAGTTGATTACAGGTATAGGTCCTAATTGCTTTGAGGGAACAAATATAAAATCCGTTTATATTCCTGATTCAGTTGTTGCTATAGGCAATTTCGCATTCAGAAATTGCACAAGATTAACAGCAGTAGAGTTTGTAAGTAGTACCACAAAGGTTGTTATTGGTTCAAGTGCATTTGAAAATTGCGTTTCTTTAAAAAGAATTAATCTTCCTGCGGTTGAACTTAATAATTCCGTTTTCGGCAATTGCACTGCTCTTGAAACTGTTAAGTTAGCAGATGGCTCAAAATCAATCGGCAGCTATTGTTTCTCAAACTGCACATCGTTAAAGTATATTGTTATGCCTGAATCGGTTAATAAAGAAAACATAGGTACAGGTGTACTTGAAGGTGCAAATAAAGATGCTTATATAGTTGCTCCAAGTGATTCTGATGCATATCAGTATTTTGATGAAAAAGGCTTTAAAGTAAGCACTCACGAATAAAAAACATGTTGTATTTTAAAACGGCTCTCGTTTGAGAGTCGTTTTTTAACCTTTGTCCGTTGTTTTCATATAATATACAGACGGATAAGAATTTTCCGTTATATTTTACATCAGTGATTAAATTGCTTTCTATTGGCAAAAATACGGATGTAAATAAAATATCGGAGATGATTATTTGAATATTAAACGCGGAGATATTTTCTATGCCGATTTAAGTCCCGTGGTGGGCTCCGAGCAAGGCGGGATAAGACCGGTACTTATAGTTCAGAATGATGTGGGAAATAAGTATAGTCCTACAGTTATAGCGGCTGCTATAACAAGTCAGCAGTTCAAATCAAAAATGCCAACCCACATAAATGTAAATGCATCTGTATGCGGACTTTCAAAGGATTCAGTTGTTCTTCTTGAACAAATCAGAACCCTTGATAAAAAGCGATTGAGAGAAAAAATGGGTAATCTTCCCGAAACAGATATGGATAGAATAGACGACGCTCTTTCTGTCAGTATAGGATTAAAGTGAAGCAGTAAAAACTGTTTCACTTTTTTATATGTTAAACAATTGTTAAGTCGATCGACATAACTTGACAACAGTGTTTTTCTGGTGTAAAATACAGACGATAAATTGGTGTATAGTGTTCTATTATTTGGAGGATTTTTAAATGTCTAAAAGATTTTTTACATCAGAATCTGTAACAGAAGGTCATCCTGATAAAGTCTGCGACCAGGTTTCCGATGCTATTCTCGATGCAATGCTCTCTCAGGACCCAATGTCCCGTGTTGCTTGTGAAACAACTTGTACTACCGGTATGGTTATGGTAATGGGTGAAATTACAACAAGTGCTCAGGTTGATATTCCATCAATCGTTCGTGAGGTTGTTTGCGGTATTGGTTTTGATAATAATGAGTGCGGTTTTGATGGTAATACTTGCGCAGTTTTCCAGACAATTGATAAACAGTCTCCTGATATTGCAATGGGTGTTGATAAATCTCTTGAGCTTAAAGACGGCGAAGCAGATGAATATAATCTTCATGGCGCAGGCGACCAGGGTATGATGTTTGGTTTCGCTTGTAATGATACAGAGGAACTTATGCCTCTTCCTATTTCTCTTGCTCATAAATTGGCTCTTCGTCTTACACAGGTAAGAAAGAACGGAACTCTTTCATATCTTCGTCCTGACGGAAAAAGCCAGGTTACTATTGAATATGATGAAGATGATAAGCCTGTAAGAGTTGAAGCGGTTGTTGTTTCTTCTCAACATGACCCAATAGATATTGAGGTTCTTCGCAAGGATATTCTTGAAAACGTAATTAGACCTGTTATTCCTGCAAAGTATCTTGATTCAGATACAAAGATTTATGTTAACCCAACAGGTAACTTTGTTGTTGGTGGTCCTGTAGGCGATAGTGGTCTTACAGGCAGAAAGATTATTGTTGATACATATGGTGGTTATTCACGTCATGGTGGCGGAGCTTTCTCAGGTAAAGACCCGACTAAGGTTGACAGAAGCGCTGCTTATGCTTCAAGATATGTAGCAAAGAATATTGTTGCTGCAGGTCTTGCAGATAAATGTGAGGTTCAGCTCGCTTACGCTATCGGTGTTGCTCGTCCTGTTTCAGTGCGTGTAGATACTTTCGGTACAGGTAAGCTTTCTGATGCTAAACTTGAAGAACTTGTCAATAAGCATTTTGATCTTCGTCCTGCAGCTATAATTGAAAAACTTCAATTAAGAAAGCCTCAGTACAGACAGCTTGCTGCTTATGGTCATATGGGTAGAATAGATTTAGATGTTGCTTGGGAGAAAACAGATATGGCTGAAATTCTCAAAAATGATGCAGCAATCTGAATAGCTTAGTTGTTATGGAGAAAAATTCAGTAACAAAAAGCATACACACAGGTCATAGAAAACGCGTTAAAGCGAATGTGTGCAAAAATGGTTTTTCGCAGCTCGAGGATCACAAACTCCTCGAGCTACTACTGTTTTATTCCATACCTCAGGCAGATACAAATGAATTAGCACACGTTTTGCTTTCGGAGTTTGGTTCTATTGATGAGCTTCTTAAAGCTGATGTTAACCGTCTTTTACGGGTAAAGGGTGTTGGTGAAAATACAGCTGTGCTTCTTGCTAGTGTAAGCGAAATTTTTAAAAGAGGTTCGAAGCTTAAGGTTGCGAATAAGGTGAAATACATCGGTTCAAAGGATTTTGAAACTCTTGCTATATCTCACCTTAGTGGAGAAACAGTTGAAAAAGTGATTATTTTCTGCCTTGATAATTCTGGTAAATTAAAAAAGGCAACTGAACTTTCAATGGGTGATGATGGTTCAGCGTATATTGATGTGAGGAAAGCTGTTCAGGCAGTTATGGATTGCAATGCAACAAAAGCTGTACTTGCTCATAATCATCCTGTAGGTGCGCCTGTACCTTCAATTGCGGATATTGAATCAACTCGTTCAATCTGCGTTATGTTTAGGAAATTGGGTGTGTCTCTTGCAGACCATATAATTGTGGGTGAGGATAACTCAACTTACTCAATGTATTCAGACCCTGAATATACACGTATGTTTTATTGATTAAAAAACAAATGCACCATCAAAGGTGAAAGTATAAAACTTGTTAAATCGGCACACAATGCGCTCGGCAATGTGTGTCGAGATTTTTTTATTCCAATGCTACCGTAATAAATAGTCATTGTGTAAAATGTTGTTTCTGTTGACCCCATCATAACCGATGCACATCTTCCAAGAAAACTGTCAGGCCCGACATCTTTAAGTATGGTTTCATACATACTGACGGAGCCACTGCCTGATATCGGTGAAAGTATTGCTAAAGGAGTCAGTTTATCAGGTATCCCAAGGAATGAGCTGATTGGGGAGAGAACCGAGCATAAAACGTCAAGTCCGCCCGATGCTTTAAGCATATTAATGACAAAAATAAGCGCTATGAGCGACGGCGTAATATTAAGAATGGTTTTGATACCATTTTTAGCACCATTTAAGAATTCTGAAAAAACATCAACACCTTTAAATGCTCCATGCATAACTATAATCACAACAATTGCAGGTATAAGGCAATCGTTAATTATTTTCATCTAAAAACCTTCTTTAAAATAGTTGTCATTAAGAGTCCAACTGTAATTGTACATACTGATGTTATAAGTGCAGGAAATATTATATCCGTAGGGGAATTGGAGCCATATTCCTGTCTGAGAAGCGCAACTGTCGTCGGTACAATGTGTATACATGCTGTATTTATAACTACAAATCGCACCATATAATTAGAGGCTGAGTTTTGGTTTGGGTTTAAAGTTTGTAATCTGCTCATTGCTTCAAGTCCGAGTGGTGTTGCTGCATTATCAAGTCCAAGTACATTAGCCGTCATATTCATTGCAATTGCTTCAAGAGTTTTTTTATCTTTTAATCCAGGAAACAATAGCTTTAAAACTGGCGTAAGTAGTTTGCAGAGTGTTTTTGTAAGACCGCTTTTTTCGGCTATGTGTATAACTCCGCTCCATAAGCAAATCATACCCATAAGCTTTATAGCAAGACTGATTGCGTCTGTTCCCGAAGAAATTATTGAAGATGAAAGGTTTGTAGTGTTTTTTGTTGCTATTGCAGAAAAAAACGAAAATAATATCATAAGTGGCCAGATATAGTTCATCATAGTCCCATATATCACCCCAAAACACATAATAATTTGCTTGACTAAATATCACTATATATAGTATAATGCAAAATGTATAATACCAAAATTTTGTATTTCCGAAGGGATAGGTAAAGTAATGGCAAAAGCACAAACACCTAAAGAATACGGTAACGACAGTATAAAAAAACTGAAGGGTGCGGACAGAGTTCGTAAGCGCCCCGCGGTTATATTCGGTTCAGATGGCCTTGAAGGTTGCGAACATTCTATTTTTGAAATTATTTCTAACTCAATAGACGAAGCAAGAGAAGGACACGGTACAAAAATTATTGTTACCCGCTTCCTCGACCACTCTGTTGAGGTACAGGATTTCGGTCGTGGTATCCCTGTAGACTATAACCAGAGAGAAAAGTGTTATAACTGGGAACTTGTTTTCTGCGATTTGTATGCAGGTGGTAAGTACGATACAAACGATGGCGGTAGCTACGAATATTCTCTTGGTCTTAATGGTCTCGGTCTTTGCGCTACTCAGTATGCTTCAGAGTATATGGAGGCAGAAATTCATACAGGTGGTTTCTGTTATGAACTTAATTTTAAAGCAGGTAAAATAAATGGTGAAATGAAAAAAACACCATACGAGAAAAAAGACACAGGTTCACGAATTAAGTGGCGTCCTGATATGAAGGTTTTTACTGATATCAATATTCCTCTTGAATATTTTCAGGAAACAATAAAGAAACAGGCTGTTGTTAATAACGGTATTAAATTTATTCTTCGTAATCAGCTTACAGAAACTAAGTTCGAAACATTTGAATATATGTATGAGAACGGTATTGTTGACTATGTTAACGAGATAGTTGGCGATGAGTCGCTTACTTCAGTTCAGTTCTGGCAGGCAGAGCGTAAAGGTAAAGATAGAGAAGATAAACCTGAGTATAAGCTTAAAATGAATATGGCTCTTTGTTTCTCAAAAACAAAGCAGTTAAAAGAGTATTACCATAACTCAAGCTTCCTTGAGTATGGCGGTGCTCCTGAAAAAGCAGCAAGAAGCGCGTTTGTTTCTCAAATTGATGCTTACATGAAGCAGAATGGCAAATATGTTAAAACTGATCCTAAAATCAGCTTTCAGGATATAGAGGATTGTCTTGTGTTTGTTGTTTCTTCTTTCTCAACCCAGACATCATATGAGAACCAGACTAAGAAAGCTATTACAAATAAATTTATTCAGGAAGCAATGACTGAATTTATCAAGCATCAGCTTGAAATATATTTCATTGAAAATAAACTTGATGCAGATAAACTTTGTGAGCAGATTCTTATTAATATGCGTTCCCGTGTAAAAGCGGAAAGCACACGTCTTAATCTTAAGAAAACACTTGCTTCATCTAATGATATGACAAGCCGCGTTGAAAAATTCGTTGATTGTCGTAGTAAAGATAAGAGCGAACGAGAAATTTTCATAGTTGAGGGTGATTCTGCTCTTGGTGCTTGTAAGCAGGCTCGCGATTCTGCTTTCCAGGCAGTTATCCCTGTAAGAGGTAAGATTCTCAACTGTCTCAAGTTTGACTACAACAGAATTTTCAAGAGCGAAATTATTGTTGACCTTATTAAGGTGCTTGGTTGCGGTGTTGAGGTTTCTTCAAAATCAAACAAAGAACTTTCACTATTCAATCTTGATAACCTTCGTTGGAATAAGATTATTATCTGTACTGATGCCGACGTTGACGGCTTCCATATCAGAACACTTATTCTTACAATGATTTATCGTCTTATGCCTACACTTCTTAAAGAGGGTAAGGTTTTTATTGCTGAATCACCGCTTTATGAAATCAATTCAAAAGGGCAGACCTGGTTTGCTTATACTGAAAAAGAAAAAACTATGGCTCTTGAAGAGATTGGCGATGCTAAATTCACCATTCAGCGTTCAAAGGGTCTTGGTGAAAATGACGCGGATATGATGTGGCTTACAACGATGAATCCTAAAACACGTCGTCTTATAAAAGTAGAGCCTGATGATGTTGAAGAGCTTATAGCAGATAAGTTTGAGCTTCTTTTGGGTGATAACCTTCAGGAAAGAAAAGATTTTATTGCAGAAAACGGTCATCTTTACATCGACCTTGCAGATATTTCATAATAGGAGAAAGCTATGGCAAGAAAGAAAAAAGATAATACTCCCGCAGTAGAAGAAGCGGTTAAGGCTAATATTATCGGAGCAGGTGAGGTTGTTTCTCAACAAATTACTCAGACTCTTGAAACAAACTTTATGCCTTATGCTATGAGCGTTATTGTATCCCGCGCTATTCCTGAAATAGACGGCTTCAAACCCTCCCACAGAAAGCTTCTCTATACCATGTATAAGATGGGATTAATTAATGGTGGCAGAATAAAATCTGCTAATATAGTAGGACGTACAATGCAGCTTAATCCTCATGGTGATGCGGCTATTTACGAAACAATGGTGCGTCTTTCAAAGGGTAACGAAACTCTTCTTCACCCTTATATAGACAGTAAGGGTAACTTCGGTAAAGCATATTCTAAAAACATGGTTTATGCTGCTGCACGATATACTGAAGCGAAGCTTGAAGGTATTTGTACAGAGCTCTTTTCAGATATTGACAAAGATACTGTTGATTTTGTTGACAACTACGACAGCACAATGAAGGAGCCAACACTTCTTCCCGTAACATTTCCTAGTGTACTTGTTAATACAAACAGCGGTATTGCCGTTGGTATGGCAAGCAATATCTGTTCATTTAACTTAAGAGAGCTTTGCGAAACCACAATCGGTCTTATCAAAAACCCTGGTTTTGATGTTTTTGAAACTCTTAAAGCCCCTGATTTCATTTGTGGCGGTCATATTATGTATGACAGAGCTGCTCTTGAAGAGGTTTACAATACGGGTAGAGGTTCAATTAAAATCAGAGCAAAATATAGCTACGATAAATCCAATAACTGTATTGATATTACTGAGATTCCTCCAACAACAACCTGCGAAGCAATTATCGAAAAAATAATTGAAAAGGTAAAAGCTGGCTCGCTTAAGGAAATCAGCGATGTCCGTGACGAAACAGATAAATCAGGTCTTAAAATTACTATTGATTTGAAGCGCGGTACAGATGCAGAAACTCTTATGAAACGCCTTTATAAGATGACACCTCTTGAAGATAATTTCAGTGCAAACTTCAATATTCTTGTTGCCGGTGTACCAAGAGTTATGGGTGTTGCTGAAATTCTTACTGAGTGGATTGCGTTCCGTACAGAGTGTGTAAGCAGAAGAGTATACTACGATTTAACAAAGGCTAAAGATAAGCTTCATCTTCTTTTAGGTCTCAGAAAGATTCTTTTAGATATTGATAAAGCGATTAAGATTGTAAGAGAAACAGAGGAGGAAGCAGAGGTTGTTCCAAACCTTATGATTGGATTTGGTATCGATGAAATTCAGGCAGAATATGTTGCGGAAATCAAGCTTCGTCATTTAAATAGAGAGTATATTCTCAAACGTCTTGCTGATGTTGATGACCTTAAAAAGAGTATTGAGGATATGGAAGATATTCTCAACAGTAAGTCGAGAATTAAAAAGATTATTATTGATGAGCTTACGAAGGTTTCTCAGAAGTTTGGTAAAGATAGACGAAGTGAGATTATCTACGATTGTGATAATGAGGAAGAATTTGTTGAAGAAATTCCTGATTACGAGGTAAACCTTTTCTTTACAAGAGACGGTTACTTCAAAAAAATCACACCTCTTTCTCTCAGAATGGGTGGTGAGCAGAAGTTCAAAGAAGGCGACGAAATGAAAATTGCCTTAAATTCAACAAATACTGCAGAACTTCTTTTCTTTACTGATATGTGTCAGGTATATAAAGCAAGGGCTTGTGATTTCGATGATACAAAAGCAAGCGTATTGGGTGATTTTATTCCATCAAAGCTTGAGTTTGATAAGGATGAAAAACCTCTTTATATGGCTGTAACCACAGATTATAAAGGCTATATGCTCTTCTTCTTTGAAAATGGTAAGGTAGCAAAGGTCGATATGGCTGGCTACCAGACTATAACAAAGCGTAAGAAGCTTATAAAAGCATATAGTAATAAGGCACCTATTGTTGATATTTTATATATCCACGAAGATACTGAGCTTGTTCTTACCTCAACTGCAGGCAGACATCTTCTTATCAATACTGCCGCAATTTCTCCGAAAACTACAAAGGATACAGCAGGCGTTAATGTTCTTACTGTTAAGAAATATCATAAGCTTCAGTCAGTAAGACCGTATAAGGAAGGCGAGTTTGCGAAGCCTCATCGCTACAGAACAAAAACTCTTCCTGCTGCAGGCGCTGTTCTCAGTGCAGAGGATACAGGAGAGCAGCTTCAGCTTAGTCTTGAATAAAATCAAATAAAAATACCTGCTCCTTTTGGAGCAGGTAAGTAAAAAAAGTAACAACCGATTATCCATAGGATGTGTAACACATAAACCGATTATGCAAACGCCTAAAAACTTTTTTTACTGATAATATATTTGCCGTTTTTAAGTAAAATATACATTTTAAAAATATTTTCAAAAAAGTGAAAAAAAGGCTTGCATTTTCAGTATGTCTGTGTTATTATATTCGGGCGTTGTAAATATGATTGATTTCCGAATGAAAGGAATACTATATATGGAATTTTTATGGTTTCACTACCTTATCGGTGCTGTTCTTCTCATTGCATCAGTTTTAATAGTTATCCTTGTTATGCTTCAGCAGAGCCAGCAGCAGGGTCTTTCAGGTGCAATTGCAGGTGGAACTGATTCATTCTTCGATAAGAATAAGGGTAGAACAAAAGAAGCTCAGCTTGCAAAGTTTACAAAGGTTCTTGCAATCGTTTTCTTTGTAGCAACTCTTGCTGCAGTTCTTGTTTTTGCATTAGTTAAGTAATATTTGCCCTGATTATAGGGCTTATATATGAGTTATTAGCTCAGTAGGCAGAGCACCTGCCTTTTAAGCAGGGTGTCCGGGGTTCGAATCCCCGATAACTCACCAAAAAATCCAAGTCTTTCGACTTGGATTTTTTTATTTATTACAAAAGAAATGGTATATTATCCTATTAACAAAAAGAACTCTGCTGAAGCAGAGTTCTTTTTTATTCTACTATACTAACCAATTCGTTAAGATCTTTTCTTTTCTTGTTACGGAGTTTAACATCTTCTTTAGCGTATCCGAGAGTAATAACAAGCCTGACCGGTTTTGAAAGTCCGCATATTTTACGGATTTTTTTGTCATCAAACCAACCTAAAATGCATGTACCGAGACCTTGTGAGGTTGCTTCAGCGGTAATATATGAAGCTACAATACCAATATCAATGGAACGGTAATCGTTACCTTTGAGCTTAGAACCCATTGCTGCAGTTGATACGTAATTTTCCTCTGAAATAACGAGTACTAGAGGTGCTTGAACAGCAAATTTATTAAGACCCATACCTGCAGTAAGCTCTGCAACTTTTTTAGCTGTATCGCCCTTACAAACAGTAATGTGATATGGTTGACCATTGCAGGCAGAAGGGGAAAGGCGTGCTGTTTCGAGTATAGCATCAAGCTTTTCCTGTTCAACATCCCTCGTTTCATCATAGCTCCTGCAGGACTGTCTGTTTATAGCAATTTCTGTGAAGTTCATAGTTTTATCTCCTATATGGATTTTATATAATTATATCATATCAATTAAAAAATACAATAAAAGAAATATATCTTAGTAAGGAGGTTCAAGTCCTGGTTTATCAAAACAACAAAAAAGTCAAAGAATCCTAAAAAAGAATCCTTTGACTTTTGGTGCCGCTGACCGGACTTGAACCGGTACGGTGTTGCCACCGAGGGATTTTAAGTCCCTTGCGTCTGCCTATTCCGCCACAGCGGCACATCCTCTAAATTATAATCATAACAGCAGAAAATGTCAAGTTGTTTTATATAAAAATATGAGAAATTTCTTTGGCATTCCTAAAGTTGAATTTTTTTCTTACGTATGTTAAAATATCAGACAACAAAATATTATATCTAACACATACAGCAGTTGAAGGAGATTTTTATGAGGATTCTTGAAATAGATTTTGAATATTTTTATTATCCCGAAGGTGTTTCCGGCTTAAGTGAATTTATTGAATATGTTAATGCGAACTATAACACTTTTATTAGCTTGGTTCAGTTTAACACAGAGGAATGTGTGTTTCCTTACCTGATTAAAGAAGAAACAAAGCAGGTTTACATTAATGTTTCAAATATAGATAAAATCAAAGAGGTTAATGCTAACATACTTTGTCGTTCTGATTATGATAAGAAGCTTGAACAGGTTGTGAAAACAAAGTGTATTAATTGTGTTAATTATCTTGAGGATTTAGATGGTGACAATATGAAGGGTCACCGAGAGAAACTTTCACTTGATGGAGAATGCTGGGCATATGAAGAGAAGGGTAATGATATTTAGTTTTAATTTATAACCTTGTTATCCCCCCACAACCAATTTTCATCCCTGCATTGCCTGCAGGTTGAGTTGTAAAATCATCAGGCATACTGTGTATAACAACTGTCCTACCGATTATATCTTTTACATTGAAGCGGTCTGTTGCAACAGCTAAATATGCACCACCATTGCAACGCATTAAGGGAGGTAGATCTCCTGAATGAGAAGGGTGTGAGATATTTTCAGGGTTATAATGGCTTCCTGTTTCTGTGAATTCATTTCCGCCACAGCTGTTTCCTTCGTGTATATGAAAGCCAAAGAAGCCTGTTTGTGTTTCGGGCAAGCCTTGAATATTAGCAACAACTAAAACAGCATTTCTTTTTTGGTAAAACTTTACCTGACCTGTTAATTCAGGAAAGTTGTTTCCACCTTGTATATTTGCTATAGCCATAGGGAGAGAAGTATTTTTATTCATTTTTTCACCTCATATTACTATATGCAATATGAAGATAAAAGTTAAAAAGCAATCACCCGATTTGATTTTATTTTAATCAAATCGGGTGATTATTTTATTTATTATTCAGCAATTAAATGTATTCTGTAGCTTTTTCCATCGCCGTTTGGCTTGTGGGTAAGGTTAAGACCTGCATTCATAAGGTATGCGCCACTGTACTTTTTGCCTGTTTCTTGGTCAATGTAAGTTTTATTTTTGTCAAGACCCTTGAGACGAAGCATAAAGAACTGGTCGTAATTCTGTCTCATAATTACTACAGTTACGAGAGCCTCGTTTTTGTCTTCGCTAACATGCTCCCATGCAACTCTGAATTGGTTTTCGAATGGTGTTATAAGTCTGTAAAGGTCGCCAAAGTGAATAACATCGTAATATCTGTGGTAGAGTGCGATCTGTGCCTTGATTTCTGCTTTTTCCTCTGGTGTAAGCTTATCAGGGTCAAGTTCATAACCGAATGAACCCCAGAGAGCTACGTTCATCTTTGTTTCATAGCCAGCTCTTCTGCTTGCTGAAACGTGAGCACCCATTGTAGAAGTCGGGTAGCACATGCTTGTACCGAACTGAATTGTAAGTCTCTCGATCGGGTCTGTGTTATCACTTGTCCATATCTGTGGTGAATAGTAAAGCATACCGGGGTCGAAGCGGCCGCCACCGCCTGAGCAGTTTTCTATAAGTAAATCAGGGAAATCCTTTGTAAGTCTGTCCATAATTTCATATGTACCTAATACAAAACGATGGAAAACCTCGCCCTGACGCTCTTTAGGAAGCTGAGCGCAAGAAACTTCAGTTAGGTTTCTGTTGAAATCCCATTTAACATAATCAATGTTGTTATTTGAGAGTATATCGTACATCTTTCCATAAATATGATCGCGTACTTCTTTTCTTGAATAGTCGATAACATATTGTGTGCGAGCAATGGATTTGTCTCTGCCTTCAGTATGTAAGCACCAATCCGGATGTGCTCTGTAGATATCTGAATCGGGTGAAATCATTTCGGGTTCAAACCATATACCAAACTTAAGACCAAGAGCATTAACTCTTTCTATAAGGCGAGAAAGACCACCTTTGAGTTTGTATTCGGCAACAACCCAGTCTCCGAGGGAGCTTTTATCGTCATCGCGTTTACCAAACCAACCATCGTCCATAACAAGCATTTCAAGACCAATATCTTTGGCATGCTTTGCAAACGAAACAAGTTTGTCGTCATCAAAATCCATTCCTGTACCTTCCCAGTTGTTAATGAGAAGAGGACGCTTAGCTTTTTTCCATTTACCTCTGATAAGGTTATTTGAATAAAATCTGTGGAAGATTCTACTCATTTCACCTAAGCCTTCGTTTGTGTATACCATAACAGCCTCAGGTGAGTAAAATTCTTCGTTTGGCTCTAAATACCACTTGAAGCCTTCAGGGTTGATACCCATAACAAGTCTTGTGCATGCGAATCCGTCTACTTCAACATCAATAGAAAAGTTGTTGCTGTAAACAAGATTAAAACCGTAGCATTCGCCATAATCCTCTGTAGCACCCTTTGTAACAAGCGCTGTGAAAGGGTTGTGATTGTGGCTTGATGAACCGCGCTTGCTCTTAATTGACTGAATACCGTGGTGGAGAGGGTAGCGGTCAACTGCACGCTCCTTAACCCATCTGCCGTATAAATCTATCATTTCATAGTCCATGCCCGGTAAATCAATGCAAGCAGAATGAACAGTATCAATATAGAAAGGTTTATCGGTTTTGTTTTCAACCTTAACTCGTCTTGTGATTACACCATAATCGTTGAAAACTGTGTAAATAAGTGTTACAAGCACACCTGTAACCTTATCTTCAGTTAATACTTCAAGTGTGTC
>CAJGCL010000026.1 GCA_904501675.1 Clostridiaceae bacterium | reverse complement strand
TCGATAATTGAAACGTCGAAAGTACCACCACCAAGGTCATAAACCATAACCTTCTGGTCATTTTCCTTGTCAATACCGTAAGCAAGAGCAGCAGCTGTTGGCTCATTGATGATTCTCTTAACTTCAAGGCCTGCGATTTTACCTGCGTCCTTTGTTGCCTGACGCTGTGAGTCTGTGAAGTATGCAGGAACAGTAATAACTGCTTCTGTTACCTTATCGCCAAGGTAGCTTTCTGCGTCTGCTTTAAGCTTTGAAAGAATCATAGCTGAGATTTCCTGTGGTGTGTATGACTTGTCGTCGATAGCTACCTTATAATCTGTACCCATATGTCTTTTGATAGATGCAATTGTTCTGTCAGGATTCTGAACTGCCTGACGCTTTGCGACCTGACCTACAAGTCTTTCGCCTGATTTTGAGAAACCAACAACAGATGGTGTTGTTCTGTTACCTTCAACGTTTGCGATAACTACAGGCTCGCCACCTTCAATAACTGCTACGCATGAGTTTGTTGTACCTAAGTCGATACCAATTGTTTTTGCCATAGTTAAATACCTCCAATAAATTTATGTTTTTGATTTGTTTGCTTATTTAATTTGTAACCTGAACGGTTGCAAATCTGAGAATTCGGTCTCCCATTTTGTAGCCCTTTTCGAAAACACCTGCAACGGAGTTTTCAGGAAGGTCTGCATTTTCGACAGTCATTACTGCGCTGTGGATGTTAGGGTCGAATTCGTCTCCCACTTCACCGAAGGACTCTACCTCAAGGTTTTTGAGAATTTCACCAAGTTGAGTAAGTGTCATCTCAATACCTTTACGATAAACCTCAATGTCGTCGGTTTTATTATCAGCTGCTCTGTCAAAGTTATCTAAGACAGGAAGCAGTGTTTTTAACGTGTTTGCTTTAGCATCGCCATAAGTTGCTTCTTTTTCGCGTTGAGAACGTTTTCTGAAATTGTCATACTCAGCGAGAGTGCGAAGGTGAGCATCTTTTAGCGTGGCAAGCTCGTTGGTCAGCTTTTCGATTTCTGCATTAAGAGAATCGATTTCACCTTTTTTGTCAAGCTTCTTTTTCTTTTTTGTTTCTTTTTCAGCGGCGGTCTGTTCCGCGTCGTTTGTCTTTTTCTCGTCTGCCATATTTTCACCCTTATTCATCTAATGTTTCTGTAAGCATTGAACCGATTATGCCGGCAAGATATTTAATGCTTGGAATCAGTCTTGCGTAATCAAGCCTTGTGGGGCCTATAATTCCTATTGAACCGCTTTCTTTTTCGCCAACGGAATATTTTGAGAAAATTGTTGTGCTATTGCGAAGCTCTCTGTAAACATTTTCTGTTCCTATAGCAACATTCAAAGGCTTTTTGTAGGATTCAAGCATATTTTCCAGAGGTGTTCCTCTGTGCAAGAAATCCATGAGCCTGAAGGCGTCTTCGGAAAGCTCGCTATGGTTAAGTATGTTGTTAGGACTCTTTAAATGAATCTCAGTTGTTTTTACTGCATCGCACAGGTCTGCAATAGCGCAGAGGAAAGGGGACATTATAAAAACCTTATCACCTAAGGAAGCTACAAGAGTCTGTATAAATGTAAGTGTTATATCAGAAACGTTTCTGCCGTTGAAATAAGTCTGGCAGATGTTGTAGAAAACCTCTGCGATATCAACGTTTATTTCTGCATCGCTTCTGACAACCGCACTTCTTAAAATACCTGATGTAGCAAGAAGAACTATCATAGCAGTGTGCTCACTGAGAGGTACAAGCTCTATTCTTCTTATATATGCCTCGCTATCTGATGGGGAAGAGGAGACAGCAACGCAGTTTGTAAGCTCTGCAAGAATGCTTCCTGCTTTTTCGAGAAGCTTATCAGGCTCGCCTGAAAAACCCTGAAGCCAGATTTTTATGCGTTCCTGCTCATCTATACCTAATTCATAAGCAGTCATAAGATTATCTACATAGTAGCGGTAGCCCGCCTGAGAAGGAATTCTGCCGGCAGATGTATGAGGTTGCTCTAAAAGGCCAAGCTCAACTAAATCTGCCATATCGTTTCTTATTGTAGCGGAAGAAACGGCATTGTTCATATCTGCGCATATGGCTTTTGAGCCAACAGGCTCACCCGTGGCAATATAACGCTCAATTATTGTTGCAAGAATTTCTTGCTTCCTTTTTGATATATCACTCAAGGGTTTCACCTCTCAATCGGCTTTAGCGCCTTTTAGCACTCTCGTTAAGTGAGTGCTAACTCTGTTAATAATATACTCCACAAAAAGTAGTTTGTCAACCTTGTTTTGGATTTTTTTTGTAAATAGATTGTGAATTTCCAATTTTTATTCCCTGATTTCAGAGCGCAGTTACCTTATATATTATTGTATGTGGTTTTTGGATTATTCTGTAAAAAGGCAAAAAAATACACCCTATCCGATTGGATAGGGTGCGCTTGTAACTATTAATTACTGCTCAACTGGATAAACAGAAACTTTCTTTCTGTCTCTGCCAAGGCGCTCGAAACGAACCTGACCGTCAACAAGTGCAAAGAGTGTATCGTCTTTACCCTTACCAACGTTTGTGCCTGGGTGAATCTTTGTGCCTCTCTGTCTTACGAGGATGTTACCTGCAAGAACATACTGACCGTCTGCTCTCTTAGCACCAAGTCTTTTAGACTCAGAATCACGGCCGTTACGGGTAGAACCCATACCTTTTTTATGAGCAAATAACTGAATGTTAATCTTAAGCATTTCGTTACACCTCCGTAGTAGTTATCGTAACATTTTTGGGATATTGCAAGCTGAGCTCGTTAATATGAAGCTTTAAGCCTTGCAATATATCGTTTGTTTTGTCTGCACTTTCTTCAGGGATAATAAATGTCATTTCACCGCTATCGTCTACACGTGCATCTGCCTTAACTCCCATTATTTCCATAATGGTATTAGCGACCATATATGCAGCAGAGGAAACTGATGCGCATATGATATCAGAACCGCTTTCAGCATAGCCTGAATGACCCTTAATATTGAAGCCTGTAAGTGCGCCGTTTTTTGAATAATAAAACGTAGCTTTAATCATAAGACTTAAGCATTGATAGCTGAAATCTCAACCTTTGTATATGGCTGTCTGTGGCCCATTTTACGTTTTTCATTCTTCTTTGGCTTGTAAGTTGCAACAACGATCTTCTTGCCCTTGCCGTTCTTAACAACCTTTGCGCTAACTGAAGCGCCGTCAACGTAAGGAGCACCAACTTTGATACCGTCGTCTGCACCAACTGCGATAACCTTATCGAAGGTTATTGTGGAATCAGCTTCAACGTCGAGCTTTTCGATGTAGATAACATCGCCGTTCTCAACTTTGTACTGCTTTCCGCCTGTTTCGATGATTGCGTACATAGATTTTTACCTGCTTTCTTTCAGTCTCGCTAACAAGGCGGTTACCTGAAAATAACACTTGTGGGCACACCAATAGTACCCGCCCTTAATATGCGGCAAATGGTATTTTAGCAGATACATCACTGTTTGTCAACAGAAAATCCGCTTTTTTCCAACTCTTTTTTCATATCCTCAGGGATGGGAGCAACAAATGTCATTTCCTCCAATGTAATAGGATGGGTTATTGTAATCTGCCTGCAATGAAGTGCGGCGTGATTTAAAAATTCTGTTTCGGGAGAATCGTATAATTCATCACCAACAAGAGGATGGCCTATATAATCAAAGTGAACGCGAATCTGATGTGTTCTTCCTGTCTCCGTTTTCACCTCAACAAAAGCTTTATCTTCAAACTGCTCAATAGTTTTCCAATGAGTAATAGCGTAATCTCCTCTTGGGTCAACTGTTCTGAGAGTAAGCCCCATATCCGGACGGTAAATTGGCGCATCTATTGTTCCTTGCGATTCGGGTGTTCCCCAGACGATTGCGTTATATATTTTATTCATATTGCCGTTAAGCTTTGATGCGGCATAGCTGTTCTTTGCAAAAACCATTACACCGGAGGTTACCTTATCAAGCCGTCCTATTGCTCTACCTGCAGCAGGCTCGTTCTGAGTTTTTATAAGATAGTTTGCTACAGCATTGCAAAGAGTACCGTTTGGATGGTTGCGGGTAGGGTGAGAAGAGATACCTGAGGGCTTGTTTACAATGAGGATATCTTCGTCTTCAAATATAATGTCTATGGGCACGTCCCACAGAGGTGGCGGAGTTGTTTTTTCAGGAATAAAAAGGGTAAGCTTATCGCCTGCCTTTACCTTGTCAACAACACGCCAATGGGTGCTGTTTATAAAAACTGTCTGAGGAGTATTTCGCAGATGTTTTATTATATAAGTTGAAAGTTCAAGCTCAGTTTTCATGAAATGGAGCAGTGGGCAATTATCAAATTCAGGGGTAACAGTAAATTCAAGTTTTCTCATAACCACAGACTCCTTTCACAAAATTGACCATTGTATATACATTTGCATATACAACGGTCGAAAAATGACGATTGTTTATAAAAATGTAGATGTAAAGTCAGTTACTTTACAAAATATTGCGTTTTTGGAATTTGAGAAAGTCAAAAATCAAAAGTTATAAACATTTTAGACAGGTTTTTGAACATTGACAAGCTTATTGCTTTACAAATTTTTATTCATTTTCCATTTTATGGCAATGTATATTTTCGTAAAAAACTTTAAAAATATGTATTTATACATAAATTAATCACTTAATCGGATGCTCAGAAATCTTTCTTTCATTGAATTTAACAACAAAATCAAAGCCTGCTTCGCGAGCAATTTCATAGGCCATCGGGATACCAAAACCGATTCTTTCAGCGTAGTGAGAATCGGAACCTACGCTTACTAATTTACCGCCTAATTCTTTATATCTTTTTATAGTATCAATATTAGGAGAAGGGAGGTTGATAGGGTATTTAAGACCGCCCATATTTATCTCTAATGCTTTATCCTTTTCTGCGCAAAGGCGGAGAATCTCATCAACCTTTTTTGCATATTTGTTTATATCCTCAACATATCCGCAGTGGTTGAAAATATATCTGAAAGGATATGTGATGTGAGCGAGAATATCGAATTTGCCCCACTGAAGCATATTGAGAAGCTCATCAAAATACTCGTTCATAAGAGCGGTAATATCCATGCCATCGAAGTTGGGGAAATCGTAAAAATCAGGTTTACCTCTCAAATTGTGGATAGAGCCGATAACAACATCATAATTGTTTTTTGTAATAAGTTCTTCTGCAAGCTCAACTTCATAGTGAGGCTGAGCGAGCTCAATTCCGCGAAGAATTTCAATTTTACCTTCGAAATCTTTTTTAGCTCTTGAAACTTCTTTATAGCTTCTTTCGGCACGTTTATCAAAACCTGCAGAGAAAAGAACATCCACCTCACAATGGTCTGTAAAAGCAACTGTTTGTATGCCGTTTTCGTAAGCTGTCTGAGCCATTAAATCAACAGGGTGATTGCCGTCCTGAGAGCTATCTGTATGAGTATGTAAGTCTATGATTTTTATGTCGTTCATATTAAACCAACCTTTTAAAATAATATCACAAGCATAATAACATAAAATAAAATAAAAAAATAGGGTTTAATTAAAAATATAGAATAATCTTTTATTTTCTGACCTGATATGATATATTATAATAGTATGAGGTGATTTTATGAAGCTGAAAGCAAATGCGAAAATAAATCTTCTTCTTGATATAACAGGCATAAAGAAAAATGGTTACCACAGTCTTTTTACAATAATGCAGTCTATAAACCTTGGCGATGTTATCACTGTTGAAAAAACAGATAGCGAGGAAATAACAGTTTCCTGCGACGTTGAGGGTGTTCCTACAGATAAATCTAATATAGTATATAAATGCGCAGATAATTTCTTTCGATATGCTGGTATTACTGAAAACAAGGGTGTGCATATCCATATAGAAAAGCGTACACCTTTTGGTGCCGGTATGGGTGGTGGCAGTGCAGATGGTGCAGCGGTTCTTGTGGCACTGAATAAATTGTTCGGAACTGATTATCACGAAAAAGTGCTTTGCAGAATCGGTGTTAAGGTTGGCGCAGATATTCCTTTCTGTATTGTCGGTGGCACAGCTCTTTGTCTAGATACAGGCGCAATTGTTGCTCCGCTTAACGATATGGAAGGCTATCATATAGTAATAGTTAAGCCCCAAAGCAGTGTGTCTACAAAAGAGGCTTATGATGCAGTTGATTCCTTGGAAAATATGAAACACCCTAAAAATCAAGAGATGCTTGAGTGTTTTGCGGACGGAGATTTCGAGAATGGCTTAAAGCTTTGCGCAAATGTTTTTGAGCAGGCTTTCGAAATTGCAGGCAGAGTAGATGTAAAGGATATCTGCAACACAAATGGTGCAATAGCATCCTGTATGACAGGCTCTGGCTCGGCAATTTATGGTGTTTTTGAAGAAAAAGAAAATGCAGAAATAGCTGTTCAGGAGCTTTCAAAAATCTTTGATAAGGTTTATCTTTGTCAACCAGAAAAACAAGGTGTTGAAATAATTGAAGAATAAAACTGAATAAAATATAAAAACCGTCCAAGAATTCAACTGAATGAAGGGCGGTTTTTTATTATGAATTTTAAAAACAAGGATATTAATATAAAGAGAGATAAATTATTTTTAGCTGTTGTTGCAATATTTATAAGTATATATACATCCTTCTCGTGCGTGTTTTTTGCTTCCGCTTGCGCAGGTGTCAGGGAAGATGTTGTAAGGCTTCATATATTAGCAAACAGTAATAGTGAAGAAGACCAACAAATAAAAATAAAGGTTCGCGATGCACTTTTGGAAACGAATTCAGATATACTTTCAGAAAAGGTTAACGCAGATAATGCACACATTTATTTTGAAGAAAATAAAGAAGAGCTTTTAGGCGTTGTTTTAAAAACATTAAGAGAAAACGGGTATTATTATAATGCTCAAATATCTCTTCAAAAAGAAAGCTATGAAACACGAGAATATGGTAATCTGACTTTTCCTGCAGGAGAGTATTTATCACTGAAAGTTGTTTTAGGTAGTGGAGAGGGTAGAAACTGGTGGTGCGTAATGTTTCCTCCGCTTTGCGTACCTGCAGCAGACGATGTGAAAACTGATAGTGAAAAAACCGCCGATTATCTTTCACCTGAAGGAGTGAAAATAATAAACAGCGGAGAAAAGTATGTAGTTAAATTCAAGCTTCTTGAATTGTATGAGGAGCTTATGCAGAAAATCAAAGAGTAATTTCCTTATGCCTTGTTACATGGCAACCTACGTTAACTGCAACAGGAAGACCTGCAATATGGGTAGGCGCCGTTTCAATATTAACAGCTAATGCGGTAATATCTCCGCCAAAGCCCTGGCAACCTATATTCAACTGGTTGATTTTGTTAAGCATTCTTTCTTCTAAATCTCTGTAAAATTCATCATCGTTTCTGATTGAAATATCTCTGCAAAGAGCTTTTTTGGAAAGAAGAGCAACGCCTTCAAAATCACTTCCTATACCAACGCCTAAAATAACAGGTGGGCAAGGATTAGAATCTGCAACTTTAACAGTTTCAGTAACAAAATCTATGATATCGTCAACTGTAGCAGACGGAGTAAACATTTTAATTCTGCTCATATTCTCACTGCCAAAGCCTTTTGGTGCGGCGGTGAGTTTTATTTTATCACCCGGTACTAAGTTGAGGTGAATAAGAGCAGGAGTATTATCGTTGGTATTGCCTCTTCTTATAGGGTCTTTAACAATTGAGCAACGGAGCTTGCCATCAAGATAGGCTTTTTTAACACCGTTGTTTACAGCCTCGGTAAAATCTCCGCCTGTTATATGAACATCCTGACCTAGCTCGCAAAAAAGAATTGCCATTCCCGTATCCTGACAAATTGGGATATTAAGATCTTTTGAAGCGTCAAGATTTTTGCACATATCGCAAAAAATGCTTTTTGCAATCGGGTTTGTTTCTTCTTTCTGAGATTGAGAAATTTTATCTGCAAGCGAAGAAGGCAGATAAAGGTTAGCGTCAAGGAAAAGCTCTGCAACTGCGTTTTCAATTTCAGATACATTTATCTCTCTCATAATAACATCCCCGTAAATAGTATAACCGTGCCGAAGGGCACGGTTGAATTGTTTTTTAGCCTCTCTGGTTGCCGCCGCGGCGAGGAGTTGATGCTCCGCGCTTTGCCACATTGTTCTTTTTTAGGTCGCTCATTTTTTCGTCGCTGACTGTTTTGAATTTTGCAAGCATATCCTCAAAAGACATATTTTCAGGCTCGTTTTTCTGCGCACCTGTCCAAACCTGCGGCTGTGAACGGCGAGGTCTATCGTTTGCAGGCCTTTTCGGCTTCTGTTCTTCTTCCTCAGGAAACGCCTTTTTAATAGAAAGAGCAATTTTCCCTTTTTCGTTAATTTCAAGAACTTTAACGTTTACTGTATCGCCTTCAGAAAGTTTCTCGTGAATATCCTTAATAAAGGTTGATGAAACTTCAGAAATATGTACCATACCCGTTGATTTGTCGGGAAGCTCAACGAAAGCTCCGAAATTTGTAATACCTGTAACTTTTCCTTCAAGAATTGCGCCGATTTCTACTGCCATATTTTACCTCTAACAAATATTTTTTAAACGCCCGGTGTTATATCCACATAAACGCGTTCATCGGGCATTACGTAGCCCTTTTTTCTAGCATATTCTTCATAAAGCTCTGCCTCGTCTCCCTTGGAAACTGCATCCTCTAAAGCTTCGTTTTCTGCAAGCTGGCTTTTGTAGGTGCTTTGAAGGGCAGCAAGCTCGGCTTCCTTTTTGTTGATGTTAATTTGTGTTTTCACAATTGAAACCACAAGGTACAACAAAATACAGGAGCAGATTATTATAGCAATAATGCTTGTATTATTAAGCTTTTTCTTGCTTTTTTTCTTTGCCATTTCTTGCGCCACCTTTCTTTTTCGGCTTTAAACTTGCCAAAAATATACCAAATAAATTATACACATATATACGTGCTTTTGGCAAGTGTTTTTTCCTTGTTTTTTCAGAGTTTTTTTCAGTTTTTTTAAAAAGCTTTGCTAGTTTTTCTGAAAGTCCGGAAAAAACACGTTTTATAAGGCGGAAGGGGGCAGAAATCACCTTGAAAATAAACATATAAAACCTTTTTAAAGCCTTAACGCAAAGGTCGGTAAATTTAATTGCTGCAATGCCAAAGGATATGTAATAAAACAGAGCACCTATAAATTCACCTGCTATTATATAAAAGCGAATTTCACCTTTATTAAGGGCAAGAACAAAAAGAAAAGAAAACAAACCGAAAAAGGAAAAATATAAAAGGTCGAAAACTATAACAGCAATTTTTGATTTTGTTAATGATAGTCGTATAGCGCGAAAAACATCATACATAATGCCAAGAAGAAAGCCTAAACCTAACGATGCAACGAAAATAGTAAGCTGCTCTGATTGAGGAACGCTATACATCAGCGGAATACCTTAGATAAAAAGCTACCGCCTTTTTCTATTACATCTGCATATTGCAGAGCGTTGATGCTACCTTCAATACAAAGCTCACCAATTTCCAAAGAAAGCTTCGTTATGTGAAGATTTTGTCCTTTCACGGTGATTTCACCGCAGCTTGTAACGGCAACAATAGTATCTTCATCAAAGCTTCCAACATTACTTACACCTGAAATACAAAGATTTTTTCTGTCCTCTAAAATACAGTTATGAGGGAATACTGTCCCTTTTTTATCATCTGTCAAAACAACACCTCCTGTATTACATTTATATTTAAGTACATTCTTCAGTATGACATGTACATAATAGTTTTATTGCAACAATTTGTTTCATTTGTTGACATGGGTAAACTTTTCTTATAAAATTAGTCCATAATATTTTTACTGGGAGAAAAATTGTGGAAGAGAAAAAATACGGTATACAAGTAAAAATTATTTCTGTTTTAATGGCTGTAGTTTTAGTTCTGGGTATAGTTTTTTCACTTAAGAAACCAACACTGCCTGATGTAGATAATAAAGAAGAAACTAAAAATGTTGTAAGTGATTTTCAATCAATAATAGATATCAAAAAGCCCGAAAGCTATTCCTCTCTACTCGAAGTAACAACAAAGCTTCGTTCAGAGTATAGCGATACTTTAAAGTTATTTACTTTAGGCTATAGTGAGGCAGGGAAAGCAATACCTATGCTTACAATGGGCAACGGCGAAAAGAAGGCCCTTGTTGTTGGTGCAATTCATGCTCGTGAGCACCTTACAACAAAGTATCTCCTGCGCGTTATTGAGGACTATTGCTATGCTATTGAAAAGGGCAACGGTATGTATGGCGATTTTGATTTAAACAAACTCTTTTCCCAATACACATTATATATAGTGCCGTGCGTAAACCCTGACGGGCTTGAAATTGTACGCTCACGTCTTGCTCCTAAAAAGAATGTTTATATTGATAAACTTGAGGACTATAAAGCAAATTACAACGGAGTTGATCTTAACAGAAACTTTCCTCTTGCGTGGGACCAGATTGATAATGGCATAACAAGACCATACGGTTATTTCTTTAAAGGCTATAAAAGCGCAAGTGAAAAAGAATCACAAGCTCTTATGAAGCTCTGTGAGGAGAATGCTTTTGATTTTCTTTTATCTATTCATGTGAAGGGTAACTGCATTTTCTGGGGAGACCAATATAACGAGAATTATAACGGCATATATAAAGCCTTTGCACAGGATATTGCAAACAGTGGTGGTTTTTATATGACAGACCCTACCGAGAAGGCAACAAGCTATGGCGGAGGATTTGAAAACTGGTTCAGGCATACATATACAAAACCCGGGCTTTGCATAGAGCTTGTAAAAAATGAAAATATAATTGAAGCGTGTACCAGTGAAAACTATGCTGATTTTAATAAGTTTGTGAATTATAATAAATCTTGTTATGCAATAGCAGCGGCTCTCGCTTCAGATAACAAATAGGTGAAAAATAAATGAATGTATACGATTTTGATAACACCATTTATGATGGTGAAAGCGTTATTGATTTCTTTTTGTTTTATTGCAAAAAGGATAAATCGCTTTTAAAATATATCCCTTCTGTTTTTCTTGCTCTTATGAAATACAAGGCGGGAAATGTAACTATAGAACAAGCTCTTTCAAAATACGGAGAGGCAGTTGGAGAGTTTTATAAAAACAATGAGCAGATAAACGAAGATATGAAAATCTTCTGGGATACTCATATGCATAAAATAAAGCCTTTTTATAAGGATGTTCAAAGCGATGATGATCTTGTAATATCAGGCTCACCTGAATTTTCTTTGGAGATTATCTGCAAGAGACTTGGAATAAAAAGGTATATAGGGAGCATTATTGAGAAGGATGGGTCAATTCCTCGACTTTGCATAAGAGAAGCAAAGGTGAAAGCCTTTTTCGAGGAATATCCTGATGCAGAGATTGAGAATTTTTACACAGATTCTGTTAATGACACACCACTTATTGAAATAAGCAAAAATGCATATCTTGTTAAGGGACACAAAATAACAAAGATAAAATAAAAAGCAACTGATAAGATTATCTTATCAGTTGCTTTTCTTTAGTATTACTGCACTGTTTGCAGGTATATTTACAGAGTAATCAACATTTTCGCCTGATATAAGCTCTCCGGCGAAGAAAAATTCTTCAGGAAGATTATAATCAATAGAATGGTAGTTTCGGTTTGCAATAACAAGAATTTTATCGTCTTCACTTTTTCTTATATATGCAACGCAGGATAACATAGCAGAGTAAGGAATGAATCTTCCCTCTTTCAGACAGTGGAGAGAATTGCGGATTTCACCTAACTTTTTATACCATTCAATAAGCTCTGCATCTTCCTTTCCCCAAGGGAAAAAGCCTCTGTTGAATGGGTCCGAGCCACCCTGCATACCTGCTTCGTCACCATAGTAAATGGATGGAAAGCCGGGGAGAGTGTACTGAAGCACAGTAGCGGTTTTTAAAAGCGTTTTCGCTTTAGCGTATTCGTCCTCAGTTAATTTGTATGAAGCCTGAATATTTCTCGGCTTATGCTCTATAGAATCGTTAACAAGCTTTGTAACGATTCTTGCGGTGTCGTGGGTGCCTATATGGTTCATAAGAGCGTTAAGAGCTTCGGGTGGATAGTTTTCGCAAATTGAAACTATTGATTCCATAAAGCTTTCTGCTACACCATAGCGCATAAATGTAATAATTGCAGAAGCGAAAGGGTAATTCATTACGCTGTCAAGCTGGTCACCTAGAAGGTAACGACGTCTGCCACCGTGGCTTATTTTGTTTGTTGCATCTTCCCACACTTCGCCGATTATAAAATAATCTTTATTAAGAGTTTTTATGGATTTTGAAAGGGCATCTATAAATTTATCAGGTAATTCATCGGCAACGTCAAGGCGGAAACCAGCTGCACCCAAATCGAGCCATTTTCCTAATACGCCATTTTTGCCTGTAATGTACTCAATATATGAGTCGTTTTCTTCGTTAGTTTCTGGGAGAGTATCTATTCCCCACCATGATTTATATTTGCCGTTTTTTTCTACAGTAAACCAACCCTTATATTCACCGTCAGGGTCGTTCCAGAAGCCAACATTGCCGTATCTGCCTTCTCTGTTGAAGTAAATGCTGTCGGAGCCTGTATGGCTGAAAACGCCATCAAGAATAACTTTTATTGAAAGCTTTTTAGCCTCTGTGCATAGCGATTTAAAATCTTCTTCCGTGCCAAGCATAGGGTCAATTTTTTTATAGTCTGCTGTGTTGTAGCGGTGATTTGAATGAGCCTCAAAAATCGGATTAAGATAAAGAATATTTACGCCTAACTCCTTAAGGTAAGGGAGTTTTTCCTTTATTCCATTAAGAGTTCCGCCATAATAGTCGTTATTAAGTATTTTCCCGTTAGCGTCAGGCTCCCATACAGGTGCTTCCTCAGTGGAGCTGTGAAGCACTCTGTCTGACGGATATTCTGTAGAAGGGGCGGAGCCTATGTTGAAGCGGTCAGGGAAAATCTGGTACATTATACCGCCCTTCGCCCAATCAGGTGTTTTAAAATCTTTTTTATATACTGTTTGTTGCCAGTCATTTCCTTCGGGGGCAAATTCACCAATGCCTGCAGAACGCAAGAAAATATTACCTTTTCCGAATGGTGTTTCGTATGTGAAATGGTAAAAATAAAGACCTTCTGATTCAATTGTAACAGTAATGTCCCACCATTCTTCGTTGTCCCCATTCATTCCGCACCAGTACATATTACGGTAAACAGTGTCTTCACCATCTTTACGCATTACAAGCGTAACCTTCTGACAACCGAAATTTCGTGGCATAAGAACACAGAGCCGCAAGCTGTCGCCTGCGGCTATACTGCCAAATATTGATTTATGCCTGAAATCGCGTGAATTAAAGGGAACGAATTGCAAAATATCAGTCCTCGTAGCCGTTAGGATTCTGGTGCTGCCATCTGTAAGAATCTGCGCACATATCGTCTAAAGTTCTTTCTGCTGTCCAATTAAGTTCTGCCTTTGCCTTAGCAGGGTCAGAATAAACTGTAGCAAGGTCGCCGGGGCGTCTGTCTACAATTTTGTATGGAACCTTAACGCCTGATGCTTTCTCGAATGCATTAACAACATCAAGAACGCTATAGCCTTTACCTGTACCTAAATTGTATGTAAGAACGCCTGTTTCATTTTCGATTTTATTAAGCGCTTTGATATGACCTATAGCAAGGTCCACAACATGAATATAGTCTCTGACGCCTGTACCGTCGTGAGTGTCGTAATCATTGCCGTAAACGCTTAAGAATTCTCTTTTGCCTTCTGCAACCTGAGTGATATATGGCATAAGGTTATTAGGTATACCATTAGGGCTTTCACCAATTCTACCGCTCTTATGAGCACCGATTGGATTAAAGTATCTTAAAATGCATACACCCCATTCAGGGTCAGATTTTGCAAGGTCAGTAAGAATCTGCTCAATAAAGAATTTTGTTGTTCCGTAAGGGTTTGTTGTTCCGCCTGCAACCATTGTTTCTTTGAGTGGTGATTGATTGTGTTCACCATATACAGTTGCAGATGAGCTGAATACAATTTTCTTAACACCGTGGGCTGCCATTGCTTGACAAAGTGTTACTGTACCGCTTATGTTGTTTTCATAGTAAAGTAAAGGCTTCTGGCAGGATTCGCCAACCGCTTTAAGACCTGCAAAATGAATAACAGAATCAATGTCATATTTTTCGAAGACTTTATCGAGACCTGCTCTATCACGGATATCACATTCTTCAAAGTGAAAATCCTTATTTGCAAGCTCTTTTATTCTTTGTAGTACTTTTGGACAACTGTTATAAAAGTTATCTAATATAACAATTTCCTTGCCGCTTTCAAGAAGCTCTATTGCTGTATGGGAGCCTATATATCCTGCTCCGCCTGTAACAAGAACTGCCATACTGTTCTTCTCCTTAGTTTGTATAAATTTTATTATTCTTCATCAAAATCGAAGTTTTCTATAGTAGTACCCTCGGTGGTGGTTGCTTTTGTTGTGGTTGTTTTATCTTCCTTCTCAGTTGTTGTCTGATTGTTGTTCTGATTAGGGTTAGGATTTGGATTTGGTGTATAGATTATTTGATAAGTTGTATCAGGAATAGGAAGAGTTGTTGTTACATCAAAAAGAGATGTTACGCTCTGAGGTTCTGTTATCTCTGCAACTGTATTCTGTGGAATAGTGTTTGCAGGGATTACAGGAAGAGTTGACGGGGTTGTTTGCACAGACTCTCCTTGCTGAAGGCTTTCGTTAGCAGGTGTGTCGCTTGGTGTAATAAAATAACCGCCGAACTTGAATGCAAGCACTACGCAAGCAACTACCGCAAGAACAACAGCAATAGCTGCAACGATAATGCCTGTTTTGCTGATTGATGCTTCAGGACGAACATCGGAAACAACTT
Organism: Clostridiaceae bacterium; assembly: GCA_904501675.1. Classification (GTDB taxonomy): domain Bacteria; phylum Bacillota; class Clostridia; order Oscillospirales; family Acutalibacteraceae; genus DTU089. Next base: position 4,418 of record CAJGCL010000026.1, on the reverse strand, counting down.
CAGCTTCAATAACTGAATCCTCGTATTTTTCAGATTCCTCTACCGAGGCATTAAGCTTGAAAGCAAGTTCATCTATGTACTTGTCAATCATAGCGTAGAGCTCTGCAGTAGCTTCTGTAATAAGGTTATCAATATTTTCATTAGCCTCTGCAAAAAGCTTTTTAACAACAACCTTTTCTGAAGTTGCTACGCTTATAAATGCATAGTAGCTTATTATCTTATCTCCCTTTTTCTCGCGGAAGATGTTTGAAATAGTAGCACCAAGCTCTGTGCTTCTTAACTCCATAGCACCTTTTGCAAGCTGTGCTGAGTATTGTTTAGGGTCGGTGATTCCTGTATCATTAACAAATGGTGTGAAGAAAATGAAATCCTGATAATCGTCGCAAGCCTTTATATCTGCTTTAAGAAGCTTTGCAGCAGGTGTTGAAGGGATAGCGATTCTGATATCATTTCTGAGAAGCTTTTCAATTATGGTTGAAGCCTTTGGAGATGCTTCGTCAGGTGCTTTGATTTCCTGCATAATTTCAACCTTGTTCTCCGCGCTTTTAAAGAAAGGAAGCTGAGGTACCATAAGAATTGATGGAACTGCACTTTCTAAAAGAGGGAAAACAACGATATACTGATTATCTTCCTTTACAAAGAAACCGCTGTAAAGACCGTTTTCAGTCATAAGCTCTTCTGCCTCGTTAGGAATAAGAGCGTGAGCCTTTCTTACAGTTTCGTCAGAAACAGAATTCTCGATTGCGTCCATAATTTTATCACTGTAAGCAGGAGTAAAATTAAATGCTTTAATAAGTACGGGTTTGAATTTAAGATATGCTTTTGGTTCAATACCTATGAGTAAAACATCTGCATACTCAAGGGCATCACCAATATCGCTGAATAATTGCTTTGAATCAGAATAACTTTCAAAATAAACAGCGGTGTTATCCACTGCATCAGCCACTGAACGCTTTAACTGAGCAAAAGAGTGGCTGTTTTGTTCGAAAGAAAATGCTTTGAATTCCATCTTCACACCTCTTAATATAAATAGAATTTTTTATCGTTTTTATATGGATTACTGTTTGGGTTATCGTAGTAACTGTCAGGATATTTTACAGGCTCTGTTTTGTAGTCGGCAAGGTTTGTGTTAACCTGAGTTGACTCGCCGTTTCTTAGCATTCTTGCAATAACAAGAAGTCTTGCGTCGTTGTACTCATATGTACAAGTGCAAAGAGTTAAAAGCCTGTCTGTAGGTAAAATATCTACGCCGGTATCATAAAGAGAACGTTTTTTGATTTCTTCGATGTATTCTTCATAACAAAGGTCTGAGCAATGATTGAATGTAAAATCAAAGAAATACCCATTGTCGCTTTCGGTTGAGCCGTTAGTGATTATTACGGCGCATACCTTCCAATAAACTTTTTCATAGAGAGAATCAAATTGGATAATAGGATGCTTTTTGTAATACTCAAGATTTCTGTAGTTAAGAAGGTCTGCAAATCGGGAGCCGTCGTTCATGTTGTGGCCGTATAGAAGGGTGTTACGGTCAAAAGGCTGGAAGTTGTTTTTATATGATGCATATACTGCGCCATAGCTTGTTGATTTGCCGTAGAAATCGTGGTTGAGGTAATATTTGTTGTTATCCGCCTGAACAACAGGTGTATCAATCTTTGTTCCGTCTATTTTAATGTAACCGATCGTTTGCGGATTCTGCGAATAATAAAGAGCGTAGTCAACAAGTATACCTGTTGGGAATTTTATATCTATAAGGTGAGGATATTTTTCGTAAAGATATGCCCATTTCTGCTCTTCGGTCATATTATCAAGCTTATCCTTTACCTCGTCGGAAAGGGTAGCCTCCTGATGCTGCTTCTGTTCCTGACGGAGAACAAGGAATTTTTCAATTCCTCGTTTGCCAAGGAAGGTTGAGGAAACAACAATTGCAAGAATCAGAACAAAGGAGATAACATTAAGAGCGATCTTTTTATTCTTTTTTCGTTTGACAACCTTTGTTAAGGCTTTCTTTTTTGTTTCATCGGTACGATATACCGTTTCTTCAGCACCACTGAAGAAAACATATCGTGAATCTGTCTTTTTTGATTTACTCATTTATACCACCCAGAAGATCAAGTGCAGTATCGATTGCAGATAATCTGTTGTTTAATCTGATGTTTTCTGAGAAATTGTTTCTCAACTCTGTAACACGAGTTTTATTGCCATCGGTTACAGCTACATATATAAGCCCGACAGGTTTTTCGGTATTATCTGATGCAGGGCCTGCTATACCTGTGATTCCTACGCCTATGTGAGTATCCATTGCGTTTCTTACGCCGTGAGCCATTTCGCGGGCTGTCTGCTCACTGACTGCGCCAAAGGAAGAAAGTGTTTCTTCCTTTACGCCAAGGAATTTCATTTTTATTTCATTTGAATAAGAACAGATACCGCCACTGTATATTGAAGAAATACCGCTTATATCTGTAAGAATTTTGCTGAGCCAACCGCCTGTGCAGGATTCGGCAACAGAAAGTGTAACGCCATTCTCAATAAAGCGCGAAACAATTTTTTCGGCTTTCTCAGTTAAAAAGACCTCATTCATCCTGAACACCGTCTGCAGTTATTAAGATTCGTTTTATGCCATCAAAAGCACGCTGACAAAGTCCGTCAATATCAAGAGCCTTTTCAGCTTCTTCAACTGCATGAACATCAGGACGTGTTTTTGGATGCTTTGGAGTGAAAACTGTGCAACAATCTTCAAAAGGTTGAATAGAAATATCGAATGTTTCAATCTTTCTTGAAATTGCAATAATTTCTTGCTTATCCATTCCAACGCAAGGACGGAAAACAGGATACTCTGCAACAGCATCTGTACAGCCTATTGCAAGAAGAGTCTGGCTTGCAACCTGAGCAACGCTTTCGCCTGTAATGTGAGCGTGGCAATCGGTAGTACTGGCAAGCATATTTGAAAGACGCATCATAAAGCGACGCATAATAATTGTGAAAAGCTCTTCAGGGCATTTTTCACGAATCATTTCCTGAATTTCTGTAAAAGGAACAGTATGAAGATAAATTTTACCGCTGTAGCGAGCAACCTTTGCAAGAAGGTCATGAACCTTTTCTTCGGAGCGAAGAGATGTGTATGGTGGAGAAGCGAAATGTATACCTACAAGCTGAAGTCCACGCTTTGCCATCATGTATGCTGCAACAGGGCTGTCGATACCACCTGAAATAAGCAGTAATGCTCTTCCTGATGAACCGCATGGCATACCGCCGGCACCTTTAAGCTGATTACCGCGGATATATGCTTTTTCGCGGATTTCAACAGTAACTGTAATATCAGGGTTTTTAACATCAACCTGAAGGTGAGGGTAGCTCTCTAATAATTTGCCGCCAACAATTGCGGAAATTTCAGGTGATTTCAAAGGAAACTTTTTATCGGAGCGTTTTGCTTCAACCTTAAAGGTTTTAGCATCATTCAGCTGGTCTTCAAGATAAACAGGTGCAATTTCAAGAATTTCATCCATATCCTTTTCAGCAACAGCAGCTCTTGAATAGCCTGCAATACCGAAAACTCTTGAGATTTCATCTGTAGCAGCATCAATATCTGCATATTCGTCCAAGGGAGCAACAGTAATTGTTGACTGAGACTTTTTTATTTCAAATGCACCGAAAGGCTTTATTCGCTGACGGATATTTTTGCAAAGCATATCTTCAAAAGAAGAACGGTTAAGACCTTTAAGAGCAATTTCACCATCTTTTATAAGAATTATCTCTTTCATAAAATTCCTTTCTTGCCGTATTTATCTGCGGCTTCCTTTACTGCGCTTATAAGCAAATCTGTTTCGTCAAAAGTGTTATATCGGGAGAAGCTGATTCTTACCGCGCTATCTATAACCTCGGGGACAAGACCCATCGCTGTAAGAACAGGGCTTCTATGACCCATTTTACAGGCGGAGCCTGCGGAAACGGCAATGCCTTTATCGCTCATAAAATTAACTATTGGCTGACTCGGCATACCGAGAATCGAAATGTTTACAATGTACGGAATAGCATCTTCAGGGGAGTTTATAGTAACGCAACCTAAATCTCTGATGCCATCTAAAAAGTGATTTTTGAGGCGCTGAACATATTCTGTGTGTTTTCTTATGTCCATTGCTTCTTCTGCAGCGGCACCGAAAGAATATATTGCTGGAGTTGCCTCTGTACCTGAATGAAGACCCTTTTCCTGCCCACCGCCTAAGATATATGGCTTAATAAGATTTGGCGTTTTAAGATAAATTCCGCCAACACCTTTAAGCGCATGTATTTTATGACCGCTTACTGTAATTATATCAGCGTCAACTGTTTTTGGTGATACTAAAATTTTGGAAAGCGCTTGCACGCAGTCTGAATGAATAAGGGCAGGGGATTTTGCTCTTTTTACTGCAGAGCGGATTTCG
>CAJGCL010000025.1 GCA_904501675.1 Clostridiaceae bacterium | reverse complement strand
GTTTTCACCGCACCATTTGCCTACTGTATCTGCAAAGGACTGTGCAAAAAGCTCCGCAATAAAATCATGGTAGCGGTAGCGGTGAATTGATGGTGCACTGTTTTTCAAATCCCAGAAAATTTCAGGGAGTGTTTCAAAAATATCTGCTCCGTATGCTTCTTTATATAAATCGGGTACAGAGTCTGTCCAAGGCATTGCAACATCTTCTGTATCAAAGGAGTTGCGGAAAACCTGTTTCCTTGTAAACTGAGGCTCGTCTGTAAATATAGCAGGAACAGTTTTATCAAACTCGTCGCCCACCTTTGCTTTGTAGCTTTCGTGGGTAATCTCAATGAATCTTTCAATTGCTTCTTTGTTAAGGGTATCTGCATATGCCTGATCGTTATACCATCCGCTTGGAGCGCAAACCTCTAAAATGGCATACCATTTTGTACCTTTGGCATCATCATCTTTTTCAATTTTTCTGTAGGAATCAAGGTAGCCGTTTTCGTCAAGCACAACGTCATAAACTGCAAGAAGCTTGCCGTTGCCTGAGCGTGACGCTTCAGCTCTTGAAGCGCCTTTGTCCTGATGGATAGGGCCATCCAAATCAGAGGTGAAAAGAAGGCTTCTTGCTCGAAGGCTTTCGTCTTTTGTAACGTAACCGCCACCTGCACCTGAAGGCCACCTGTCTTCGTCGTAAAGCCAGGCAAGCATTTCCTCTGCTTTTGCCTTGTCTACGCAGTTTTTTACAAGCTCCATATAAGCGTCGTCAAGGTATGTGTTTTTAAGACCTGTACGCACGTGCATATGAAAACCGCCAAGACCCATTTCCTTAAAAACGTCTATCTGACGGCAAAGCTCTTCTTTAGTTAGCCAATCGTTCCACGCCCAGAAGGGTGTACCGCGATATTCGGCAGTTGGATTTTTAAATAAATCCTCTGCAAGACAAGCAGATTTATTTTTCTTATAAAGCATAGGAATCCCCCTAGTATTTGATAAAATAATTCTATCATAGCATTTTGACAAAATCAATAAAATTAAAGGTATCAATGTAACAAAAAATAGTATGATTTTCCTATAAATATGACAAAAAACATTCATCTTCACTTGAAATGGAATTTTTTGTATGGTATTATAAACTTGGTATGGAGTGGGTAAAGCATATCCGAACCAGATTTTGGGATAGCATTTTCCACTCATATATCGTTAAAATACTCGCAAATCTATCGCCTTTCAAAGGCAAATCGGGCAAAAGTACCGAAACACCGCCATTTAAGGCTGGTTCGGATACGCTTGACCCACTCTAAAATGAATTACATTTTTCGGAGGTAAGATATGAAACACGCTGACCTTATCAAGCAAATGACACTTGAAGAAAAGGCAAGCCTTTGCGACGGACTTAGCTACTGGGAAACCCAGCCCATTGAGCGCTTGGGTATACCTGCAGTTAACCTTAACGACGGCCCTCACGGTATTCGTAAAAAGGGCGATCCGGGTGATACTCCTAAGGGTGAAACTAATCTTCTTAAGGGTGTTCCTGCAATTTGCTTCCCTACAGCATCTGCAACAGCTTGCTCATGGGACCCTGAGCTTATTTATAAAATGGGTGTGGCTCTCGGTGAAGAAAGCCTTAAAGAAAAGGTTTCTGTTCTTCTCGGACCAGGTACAAATATTAAGCGTTCACCTCTTTGCGGAAGAAACTTTGAGTATTTCTCAGAGGATGGTCTTCTTGCAGGTGAAATTGCAGCAGCATTTATTAATGGTGTTCAGTCAAAGGGTGTTGGTACATCTCTTAAGCACTTTGCAGCTAACAACCAGGAAACTCGCAGAATGACTGTTAATGCAGTTGTTGACGAAAGAACACTCCGTGAAACATACCTTGTTCCATTTGAAATTGCAGTTAAAAAGGCTCAGCCTTGGACTGTTATGAACTCCTATAACAGACTTAACGGCACATATGCTGCAGAAAACAAGTGGCTCCTTACAGATGTTCTTCGTAAGGACTGGGGCTTCAAGGGTATTGTTGTTACAGACTGGGGCGCAGAAAACGAAAGAGTACCTGGCCTTCTTGCAGGTCAGGAGCTTGAAATGCCTACATCATCAGGTGAGGGTACACGCCTTATAGTTGAAGCAGTTAAAAACGGCACACTTGACGAAGGTGTTCTTGATAACGCAGTGGATAAGCTTCTTGATTTGATTAAGAGCGCAGATGAAATCCGCGGTGATTATACATATGATAGCGATGCTCACCATAATCTTGCTCGTGAGATTGCATCTCAGTGTATGGTGCTTATGAAAAACGATGCCAACATTCTTCCTCTTAAGAAGGATGCAAAGGTTGCTCTTATTGGTGAAATGGCTCGCACACCTCGTTATCAGGGTGCAGGCTCATCTCTTATTAACCCAATTAAGCTTGATTCTGCTTATGAAACAATGAAGGAAATGGGCATCAATGCTACATTCTCCGCAGGCTATTCTCTTAAGAAAAAATGCAAAAACGAAGCAGAGCTTATCAGCGAAGCAGTACAGAATGCGAAGAATGCAGATGTTGCGGTTGTTTTCGTTGGTCTTACAGACGAATATGAAACAGAAGGTAACGACAGAAAGCATATTGATATTCCACCTGTACACAACAAGCTTGTTGAAGAGGTTCTTAAGGTTAATCCTAATACAGTTGTTGTTCTTTCAGGCGGTGCCTCAGTGAGAATGCCTTGGGCAGATAAGGCTCCTGCAATTCTTAATATGTTCCTTACAGGTCAGGCAGGCGGTAGCGCAGTTTGCGACGTTATGTTCGGTGATGTTAACCCATGCGGTAAGCTTTCTGAAACATATCCACTTGCACTTGAGGATAACTCAAGCAACAACTATTTCCCTGGTACACCTGTTTCTGTTGAGTACAGAGAGGGCGTTTACGTAGGTTATAAGTATTACGATACTGCAAACAAAGAGGTTGCATTCCCATTTGGTTTCGGTCTTTCATACACAACATTTGAATATAGCGATATTAAGGTTTCTGCAGACAGCATTAAAGATACAGATACTCTTACAGTTTCATTCAAGATTAAAAATACAGGTGCTGTTGACGGTGCAGAAATTGCTCAGCTTTATGTAAACGACGTTGAAAGCACAATTTACCGTCCTGTTAAAGAGCTTCGCGGCTTTAAGAAGGTATTCCTTAAAGCAGGCGAGGAAAAAGAAGTTTCCATAACACTCGATAAGCGTGCATTCGCATACTACAACGTAAACCTTGGCGATTGGCACGTTGAAAGTGGTGAATTCAAGATTCTTGTTGGTGCATCAAGCCGTGATATCAAGCTTGAAGCATCAGTTAATGTTGAATCAACAGTTGAAGCAGTTGTTCCTGATTATAAAGCATCTGCTCCATCATACTACGGCGCAGACATCATGAATGTTCCTGCAAACGAGTTTGAAGCGGTTTACGGAAAAGCTCTTCCCCCATCACAGAGAGATAAGAGTCAACCTCTTACAATCCTTAACACTCTCGAGGATGCTGAAGATGGTAAATGGGGTGGCAGACTTGTAAGACTTCTCAGAAAGCTTCTCGGTACAGAGTCAATGGCAGGCGCAATCGCTCTTCAGACACCTATCAAGAACTTCATTTCGATGAGCTTTAGCATTTTCAGTCCTGCAATGGCAGAAGGACTTCTTGTTATTCTTAACGAGGATAAAATGGCTAAAGGTTTGGGAATGATTTTCAAAGGTCTTCCAAATGCTCTCAAAAATCTCGGTAAGTTAAAACAAATCTAAAGGCAAAATAAAGGCGGTCAATCCAATGGATTGATCGCCTTTATTTTTTAAAAATCAAACAAAAACTTTCTTTGAAAGCCAAGCGCGAACTTTTCTGCTTTTGTTAGCATAAAGCCAGAAGAAGAGAAGCGCAAGGCAACAGGCATCTAGTACAAGACAGATTTCCGATTTAACAATGTGGTCGTTTAAGAAGAAGCAAGCGCTTGCAACGGAAAGGCTTATTACTAAATCAACAAAAACGTGTAAAACCTTTGAAGTCCAGTGGTGCTTTCTTTTTCTGTCCCAATAAATGAAAGCGAGCACGCAGGCGGAAACTATAAGAATTATCGGGAGCGCTATGCCGAAATACCATTTATCTCCGCCAAAATTTTTGGCGTGGAAAACAAAAACATAGAGCGCCACCGCCACCGTATCAAAAGCCCACATCATATATGGGTGTAGCTTTCTCGATAAGAACGGGAAAACAAGCACAACCCATAAAAGAAGACTTGTTGAAAGCACAAATATAAACCAAAGATTTTCAGGTGAAGTAAAAAGGTTTATAAATATGCATACAATATTCGGGATAAGAAAAATATAGGTTACTATAAGCGCTATAAATTTCTTTTTAATGCTTTGTGGCGCTACAGAGATATTTGAGTACGGAGCAACAATATCTTTTTTATCTTCTTTTTGCGGATGATAAACAGGTGTGTCGCATAAAACGCATTTTTTTGCGCTTGCATCAAGCTCAACACCGCAATTAACACAGTATGACATATGTTTTCTTCCTTTAATTTCTGTTACTTTCTATTTTTACGTGAACACCCATTTTCACAAGGCGGGTGAAAAATTCTCGTTCGATATCCGCTTCCTCTAAAATGTTTGCGAAGGTGAAAATAAGCTTATCTCCGATGGTTGCCATTCCGCAACGGGCAGCGTGGTGTATACCGGGACCTGGAGTGAAAACAATTTTTTCAATGAGAGGATACATTTCCTGTGGTAAATCAAGAGGGCCTAAGTTTGAAAGGTAAGCGGTTGCAGTTTTTTCTGCAGCAACAAGAGTTGCAACGCTTAAGCCAAGATTTTTAACAGGTAACGGAAGATATTTTAACAACGGATTTTTTTCAAGCTTAACGTGCTGAGAAATCATGGCATTAAGCTTCTTTTCGTCTCTTTCAAGGCGGAGCTGAAGAGCAACCTGCTGAAGAAGCTCGTCAAAAGTATATTCGCCAAGATTTGGGTTTACTTTAACAAGCAAGCACACAGAGAAGTTTCTCATAGTGTCTGAAGGGTAAATATTGCGCAGGTTTATAGGAACCTGAACAGAAACCTCTTTTTGCTTACGGCTTTCCCTTAACTGCTTCTGGCAATGAATATCCATAAGCATAGCGGCAAAAAACTCGGTAATTGTTACGCCTTTTTCTTTCGCTATTCTCTTAATATCGGGGAAGCTCATTATACCACTTGTGAAATTAACATGGTGTTTTGGTACAGGTGTACCTTTAGGATGGTAAACGTGCTTATCTGTTATAGCGTGGCCGGCTTTATGACGGGCGTATTTATGGAATGCGTCCTGAAGCTCTGTTTTAGGTGGCTCCTCGTGTATATCCTTTACAAAACCGCCTGCAGGAATGCTGTGCCCTTTTAACCTCAGGTATTCTGCAACAAGTGTACAAGTAAAGTTTGCGCTTCCGTAGCCGTCAGATATAGCGTGGAAAAGGTCAACTGAAATTCTTTTTCCGTGGTAGTAAACCCTGAAAAGGAATCTGTCGCCCTCTTTGAATTTAACTCTGTAGCAAGGGTTCTGAATATCCTCCCTTACAAACGGAGCAGGCAGAGGATTTTTTTCAAGATAATACCAGAAAAGACCTTTCCTCATACGAACATCAAAGCCCGGGAAACGAGGCATAACATTGAGGAGCGCCTGCCTGAGAATATCAGGGTCAATATCTTCCTTCAACTCAATAGTAAAACGGAAAATGTTTGACCATTTAGATGTGTTCTGACCGGGGAAAAGTATACCTGCGTTGTCAAGCCTGAACCAGTCAAAAGACGGACGCTGACGATTTTCTGCCACTCAAAACACCTCTCTTACGAAAAATATATTTTAATTATACATATAACCCCTGTGTTTTGCAACTAAAATATATTAAAACATCATTCGGAAGAAATATTGACTGCTTATTCCGTATGGTCGGTTAAATCGCCCTAAATCCTGAAGAGAAGAGCCCTGTTTTAAAACATTTACACTTTCGCGACAGGAAAGGGTAACAGAAAAACCTACCTCCTCAACAATTTCCGACAAAAATTTATTTTTGACACCATATGGATAGGCGAAAATATCAGTTTTATTCTGGGTGATTTCAAAATAAAGGGAATCGAAAGCTTCAATGTCATTGAGAATAACGTTTTTGTAATCAAAGTCGCTTTCGCCCTGTTTTCTTGATGCACCTCGTCGGGTGGATAAGGAGTGAAGATTATATGTATGGCAACCGATTTCCACTAAAGGATTTTTGTTTAGCGCTTTAATGTCTTGTGCATTAAGGTAAGCGTAGCAATCGTTGTTATCGCAGTTTTCTGTATATAGCTTTACAAGAGAGCCAACAATGTTCACATTAGCAGGGTAGTTATATTTTTTCAATAAAGGCACAACCTTTGTTATAAAGCTTTTGTGGCCGTCGTCAAAGGAAATAATAACAGGTTTATCGGGCAGCTTTTTACCATCTGATATAAAGTTTTCAAGGTCTTTAAAAGAAACAGGAGTAATGCCGTTTTCTTTAAAATATAAGAAATCTTCTTCTAAAAGGCTTTCAGGAATAACGTAGTCTCCCCATAAAGAAGAGGTGTTGCAGATGTGATGGTACATTATAACAGGAACTTTGATTCCTTCTTCTGTGTGTGCATTAACAACAGGGGAAAGTGCGTTGAGAAGCGCACCGATAAGCATAATCAGACATATGAAAAAAGATAAAATTACAAGTTGCCTGAAGGTAAATATTTTAAACATATAACCACCTCGAAAATCGTTGTGAATAATTATATGAAAAAATTTTTCACTTTTTGCAAACAAATGTTTGCTTTTTTCGAGACTATGTGATATTATATGAAGTGGAAAAAAGAAAATTTGTTCGGAAGGTGTTTTTATGGAACCTATTAACGAAACGCAAAAAAGAATATATGAATTTTTAGTTGAGCGCTCTCAGGATGGTGTACCGCCTTCAGTTCGCGAAATTGGTGCGGCTGTTGGCCTCAGGTCTACATCCTCTGTTCAGGCAAACCTTGATGCTCTTGAGAAAGCAGGCTATATTGAAAGAGACCCTCTTCTCAAAAGGTCTATACGTATTTTAGGTCAGGCAGAAAACGTTACCCATGTACCTCTTTTAGGTACTGTTACTGCTGGTATGCCTATTCTTGCAGTTGAGCAGATTGAGGGCTATATTCCTTATACCGGAAGAGTTTCTCGCGATAAGCCTCTTTTTGCTTTAAAGGTGCGCGGTGAAAGTATGCTTTGGGCAGGTATCCTTAATGGAGATATTGTTATTGCGGAAAAAACACCATACGCTTCAAATGGCGAAATTGTTGTTGCTATGCTTGAGGATGAAGCAACAGTTAAACGCTTCTACAAAGAAAACGGCCATTTCCGCCTTCAGCCTGAAAACGATGAGTACGAGCCTATTATTACAAATGAAGTTGTAATTTTAGGTAAGGTTGTTGCCCTTGTAAGATACTATTAAGAGGTTTTTCCATGATAATATTCGTTTTAATTTTAGTGGCAATAATATGCTCAGGGCTTACAGTTGCTAAGAAAGGTGAGTTTTATGGAGATTATATGTCTCCTAAGAATACATCTACAATCAATGCAATTTTCTCTGTTCTTATTTTTATAAGCCACGCCACAAACTATATAGGTAACGATAACCTTACAGGTGCCCTTGATGAACCGTATGTTTCATTGAAGGTTTTTCTTCACCAGCTTGTTGTTGTAACATACCTTTTCTTCTCAGGATTCGGTATAATGGAATCTATAAAGAAAAAGGGTACAGCCTACGTTAAGTCTATGCCTGTTCACCGTCTTTTTAAATTGTGGTACCATTTTGCTATTGTGCTTGTAATGTACACTATTGTAAGAATAGGTATTATTGGCGTCAAATACAGCCTTAAGGATTATCTTCTTGCATACACAGGCTATACAACAATCGGTAACAGTAACTGGTATTTATTTGTTACCTTTGCGCTTTATATAATCGTTATAGTTTCCTTCTTTATTTTCAGAAAGAACAATATCCTTGCAACAGCACTTGTGTGTGTCCTTTCATTAGGTTTCGTGCTTTTCGAGAAAAAAATAGGCCTTCCTACTCAGTATTACAACACAGTTGTTTGCTTCCCATTAGGTATGATTTTCTCTCTTGTGAAGCCGTATGTTGATAAGCTTCTCATGAAGAATGATTTGATATGGTATAGTGCTTTTACAGTATCTGTTGCAGTATTTGCATATTTTTCAAGGAACAGGTGGGACAGACTTCTTACCTACGAAATGTTTGTTTGCTCCGCTCTCATTATGCTTGCAATCGGCATGATGAAAATCAATATCAAGAGTTCGATTCTTGATTGGTTCGGAGCGCATATTTTCAGCTTCTTCATTCTTCAGAGAATACCGATGCTTCTTCTCAGACATTTTGGTCTTGCGTATAATAACTATTTGTTTATTATCTTCAGCTTCTTCGGAACAATCGTATTATGTATGTTCTACGACGAAGCTATGGACAGATTGGACAAAATCGTTTTCAAAAAAAGAATAAAAAAGTAATTTGAAAATAAAACAAAGAAATCGCCGTTCAAAACGGCGATTTCTTTATGTATTTATTATAGCATACAAAATTTAATAATACAAGTCTTGTATAGTGTGGTTTATTATAGTAAAATGCAAAGAGCAATGAAATTAAAATAAAGGGGAGTATGCCTTGTTTTCAAAGGATATGATTGCAGAAGAGCAAAAATTCAATGAAGTACGGGATTTTCTTGATAACGAAATAATCCGCCTCGGTGCTCTTATTGAGGAGTACAAAGAAGAAATTAAAACTCAGGGTGAAGATTTTAACATGGATAACCCTAACGGCGGTATGTATTCCGGTATGGAGCTTACAGAGATTCATCACGAAATGGAAAAGAGGATGATTTATTCTCAGGAAGCTGCCAACGATATTGAGTTTTTTAAGAAGCTGCGCAATTCACCATATTTTGCAAGAGTCGATTTTAAGATTGACGGAGCATTAAAAGAGAAAACAATATATATCGGTTTGAAAGCACTACAGGATCCTGAAACCTTTCAGATGTATGTGTGCGACTGGCGTGCGCCTATAGCATCACTTTTTTATGAGGATTTTGAGGAAAAAGCATTTTTTGATGCGCCAAAGGGCAGAATTTATGGTGATTTACTCCTGAAAAGGCAGTATAAATTCCAGGATGGTTGCCTTAACTATTATGTAGACAGTGATGTTAAAATAGACGACGATATTCTTCGTGATGTGCTTTCCTCAAGCTCAGGTGAGCACCTTAAGGTCATTGTTAAAAGTATTCAGCGCGAGCAGAATAAGGCTGTAAGATATTCCGATAACGAAAATCTTCTTGTTACAGGTCCTGCAGGAAGCGGTAAAACATCTGTTGGCTTCCATAGGCTTGCATTCCTTCTTTATAGAAACAGAAACGAATTAAGCTCTGCTGAAATTGTTATGTTTTCCAATAACGATATTTTTTCAAGCTATGTTGCAGATATTATTCCAGAGCTTGGAGAAATGCCTATTAACTACGCTTCATTCTATAGCGTTTTTGCTGCAGAAATTCCTACAGTGCAGGTAAGCGATTACTATGCTCTTGCAGAGGAAATAATCAAAGGCAATAAAGAGCGTGAAAATGCCGCTGCCGTAAAAATGAGCAGAGAGTTTATGAAGTTCCTTGAAAAGAAAGGTAATTCATTTCAGCCCGAATTCAAGGATATTTCATATCGCGGTGTAAATGTGCTTGAAAAAGAAGCTCTTTTGACACGTTTTCTTGGCGACAGCGAAAACACCGCAAAGGCCCGAGGTGAAAGGCTTTCTGTATTTGCCCAAAATACAATTGAAGAATATTTCAGTGAAAATCAGAAAGAAATATACGCTCAGCTTGATGCAGAAAGCACAATTGATGAAGACACCTCAAAGCTTTTTAAAATGGAGAAACGAGAGCTTAAAGCAAGCGCAGTTGAAATGATAAAAACGGCTACGCTTCTTGACCCGGTTACGCTTTATTTCAGGCTTCTCGGTGAATTTTCCAAAGAGAAAAAGGATTTTTCTCTTCTTGATACGGCAGCTTCGCTTCAGCAAGGTTACGTTGAGTTTGAAGACGCTTTAGGAATTGTTTTTCTTAAAACAGTTTTAGGAACAAGCGCCGTGCTTTCAGGAGTTAAACACCTTCTTATTGATGAGGCTCAGGACTATTCTCTTATTCAGCACGAAATTTTAAAAAGAATGTTCCCAAGAGCGCGAGTTACTTTGCTTGCAGATATAAATCAAGCAATAATTAACAGTGTTAATATGAGTGATAGTGAAACTCTTGCTGAAATTTACAATGCGAAAGCACTCCACCTTAATAAGAGCTACCGTTCAACAGAGGAAATAAACACTTTTGCCGCAGAGCTTCTTCCCGAAGACAAAAGATATGATATTTTCAAACGTAGTGGAGAGCCTGTAAAGGAGATTTCGGAGAAAGACGAGATGCTTTCTTCTGTTGTTAAAAATCAGGAAGAAGGCAAAACCCTTGCTATTATTACAAAAACAGCAGATGATGCTCGAAGAGTTTACGCTGAATTAAAGCAGGGTATACCTGCGTTAAGGCTTTGCGACAACAAATCATGTTCACTTTCGAATGCCCCTGTAGTTATGCCACTTGTGTTAACTAAAGGTCTCGAATTTGATACTGTTGTGGTGGTGGATAGCGAAAACTCTTTCACCTCGGAAGGAAACGAAGGCTATCTTTATCTTGCATCAACAAGAGCGCTACACAAATTAATAATCTATACAGAGTAAAAAAGTAGACCAATCAGGTACAATAAACCTGATTGGTCTTAATTTTATATGTTTGCAAGTTCTTTGTTTATTCTGCTTCTCAAATCAAGGAGCCAGCTTGCTTCGTGAGGATATGTGGTGAAGCTCAGAGGAACATCAAGACCCTGTTCAATAAGCTTTAAAACAAACTTTCTGTCTGTTTTTTCTTCAAGAAGAGTTAATGCTCTTAAATCCTGCATAGCATCAAGGAAAACCTTGTGGCGAAGGGAGTTGAGTGGTTTGCCGTTTTTGCCTGGATAAACCACAAAAGAATCTCCCGAGGGGAAGGCGTTACATGCATCTGTTGTTTTAAATGGGTCGATTTCGTGCTTTGAATACTGGCTGTACCAGAAATTGTGTCCCCATTGCAAAAATCCTTGGGTATTATATTTGTAAAGAAGAACCCCTAAAACCCTGTTTCTCTGAGAAGGTTGGGAGAACAGTCTGTTTGGAAGATATGAGTGAACTTGTGTACAACAATGGTATGTCCAGAAGTTTTTTACCTCTGCTCTGAATATATCTGCTTCGCCCTCACCGCAAACAGGTGTTTTAATTAATCCTTTATGGAAAAATTCAATATCAGAAAGTGCATCAAGAGTTTTAAAACCGGGGAAAAGACGATTAACGATGTCTGACGCCTTCTTATAGGTTTTAAGCTGTTGTTCATTTGGTTCATCTGATACATGAAACCAGCAACGGTCTTTTATGCCTAACTTTTTGATTTCTTTCTTGAATTCCTTGGCAAAAGCTTCAAGAAATTCTGTGTATGCCTTACCGCTTGCTTTTGTATCCCAACCGAAAATTCGTTTTTCTTTACCGTTTACAGTTGCTATAACCTTAGGTGCGAACGCTGCTCCCCATTGTGTGAAAAAGTGGGAAATTTCAAAAGCCTGTATACCATTTTTGAGGCAAAGCGCAACATACTTTTCAAAATTATCAAAATTGAAAGAATACTTACCTTTTTCTTTTGTTACACCTACTAATTGAACAGTTGGTCTTTCGCCGCCAACCTGAGTGTCAAGCGGAGGAGTAAAAACAGGTGTCAAAATCATATTTACTCCGTGATAAACCGCATTTTTGATGTAGTTATCAACAATTTCCCAATATTTATCTGAGAATACCTCAACGCCATAGTATGTGCAAAGACAGTCATTGTGGAACCAGTTTGTGTAAAGGAGCTTCTGAGGAGGAAGATCGTTATCTATAATATTGAGAGTGAATGTTTCTTCCGCTTTGCTTATAGGTGTTTCAAGAGCAACTTTTATATCAGCTTTACCCACGGGCTTTTCATCAGCAGAAACCTCTATCCATAAAGAATGCCATTGACCTTTTGCAACTTTTATAGTGCCATCTATGGGCTCAAGTAAATCGGGAAACTCTTTTCTTTCCAAATCGTAGTGGAAGTTGTCTGAGTTGTCATACCCGTTTTTGCCTGCGGGAATATTTTTAACAAGATAAATGCGGATGTTTTCATTTACAGGAGAATTAACTGAAACAGATATTTCAGTTTCATCCTTGTTTTCTGCCATAAAAGCAATCTGGAAAGAGAAGTTTTCGTTTTTAAGAATTGAATATGAAGTGAATTCAGGGAAGTTAGGTTCAACATCCTTAAAAACTTTATTTAATGATGAAAGTAATTTTGTTTTCATAAATTATTCCTCAGTTTTATCAATGCCTTTTTTCTTAAGAATGAGAAGGGGGATAAATACCAATACTGCAACAACAGCACTGTAAAGGAACATTTTTGCATCAGGCACAAGTGTTTCAATGCCATATTCGTTAATGTATGATGCACCAACGCTTCTGCAAGCAATATCGCCGATAGCAGGGCCAACAACCATTGGGATAAGCACGAAGAAAATCATTCTTATACCCTGGAAAAGACCAGCTTTTTCAGGCGGAGTGTAGTCGCGGATAGTTGCACCGAACTGAATTGTAAGAACGAGGTAGCCAATAAATGTTGGAGCAATACCTACGAGAATTGTAAAGAAATTTGTTGAGGTTGAAAGTATAATAAGACCTACAATAAGCGCTGCAACACCAGGAATAATTCCAAGAAGCTTCTTCTTTGCAGAAAGCTTCATTAAGAAAATAACGCCTGCAACAAGAACAGCAACTGCAATAACCGCAACGATAATAATCGTCGGAAGAGAGTTTGTAAGGAGAACTTTGTTTGCTGCGCTTTCAAGAACAACATACTGAAGGTAAACAATAAGATATGGGAAGAAAACCTGGAATGCGCAGTTGAAAAGACACATAGCAAGAAGGAAGAGATAAAGAGTAGAGTTTTCTTTGATAACAGAAGGCTTAAATCCGTACAAAAGGTCTGCCCAATAACTTGTTTTTTTATTCTCTTTTGTAATGTGTTCAGGCTCTTTAAGAGTGAAAAGACCAATAACGCCGGCTACTGCAACCAATAAACCAAGAAGACCGAAGAATAATTTATAAGGAATTGCGCCTGCCTGGGCTGCAGTGCCAACGCCCATTACGATACCCATTGCAACGAAGCCAACGAAGGTGAAGCTTGTTTCAACTTTTGGTCTTGTAACAGGGGTAGTAATATCTGTTACCCATGCGTTAAAAGCAGAGTCGTTACTTGTTGAGCCCATAAACGTCATAACCATATCCATTATGATAACTGCCCAAACAGTAAGAGAAAGAATCTGCACGCCGTCAGAAAGGTTGAAAAGACCTGCAATATTTTCTTTTGTAATAAAACCAAAGGTTGCAGTAATAAGACCCCATACAATGTAACCTATAGATATAAAAACTTTTCTGTTTTTCATTCTGTCGCTGAATGTACCCATAACAAATGTTGTAAGCACAGCGGTTACGGCAGAAAGAGCAACCATTCGGCTTATAGCGGTAGTAGGCGCCATTGTGCCGGCAAGAGCTTCTGCAGAAGCGCCTGCATAAACAGAGTTGTACAGGAAAGTATTGAAATACATATTTTCAAGGTTCCATGCAATACCACCAATAAGACAGAAAAGACACACATTAAACCAGTTTAATGGAGAAAGCCTGTCGCCTGATGACTTTTTGAGTTTGTTTTTAGCCAAGGTAAACACTCCTTAAATAAATTTAAATACATAACAATTATAATATTAAAAGATTGTAGTGTCAAGGAACATAAAATTGTATATTGTGGGAAAAATAGACTAATAATTTACTAAAATATTATTTAGGACCATTTACAAAAGAAATAAGTGTGGTATAATAGTAGAGTTAAATTTTTATTGGAGGTGTTTTCTGTGGAGCATAGGCTTGTTCATACTGCGGCAAACATTGCGTTGACCCGTATTTTAAAATATATAGATAAAGCTCCTAAGGAAAACCTTCTTAAAATTCTTGCCGTTGCAGAAAAGTATTTCAAAATGTTTCCTCAAAAGAATTTTGAGAGAATGAGAAGCGCTCTTAATGATGATGAAAACTGTTTCGTTCAGCTTGCCAAAAACATTCTCAGCGATGTGGACAGAGATTTAGTTAAATCTCTCCTTATTTCAATGGGTGTTCACGCAGGCTATTACGGAACAAAAACAGTACGCGCTAACCGAGATAAATATAATTGCAATATTCCGTTTACTATCCTTTTTGACCCGACTTCAGCATGTAACCTTAAGTGCAAAGGCTGTTGGGCGGCGGAATACGGCCATAGCCTGCAGCTTTCTCTTGATGAAATGCGCAGTATTGTAAGCCAGGGCAAAGCTTTGGGAACACACTTCTATATGCTTACAGGCGGTGAGCCGCTTATAAGAAAAGATGATATTATCACCCTAGCTTCTGAGTTTCCGGAGTGCGTTTTCCTTATATACACAAACGCTACTCTTATTGATAAAAAACTTTGCGATGATATAAAAAAATGCGGTAATATCACACTTGCTCTTTCTATAGAGGGCGATGAATGTTCTAACGATGATCGCCGCGGTGAAGGCTCATATAAAACAACAATTGAGGCTATGGAGCTTCTGAAAAAAGAGAAGCTTTTGTTCGGTATTTCTGTTTGCTACACAAGTAAAAACATCAACCATGTAACAAGCGATGAATTCCTTGACAAAATGGTTGATATGGGCGTAAAATACGCGTTCTATTTCAACTATATGCCTGTTGGTCAGGGCGCGGATAAGAGCCTTATTCCAACACCGACTCAGCGTAAATATATGTATTTCTGGATGAAAAAAATGCGTAACGGAAAAACAGGTAAACCTATTTTTGCCTTCGATTTCCAGGACGATGGAGAGTATGTTGGCGGCTGTATTGCAGGCGGCAGAAATTATTTCCATATTAACTCAAACGGTGACATCGAGCCCTGCGTTTTTGTTCACTATTCAGATTCAAATATCCGTAAGGATACGCTTTTTGAGGCTCTTCAGAAGCCTTTGTTTATGGCTTACAGAAAAGGTCAGCCCTTTAACGATAATCACCTTATGCCTTGCCCTATGCTTGAAAACCCTGATATTCTCAGGCGTATAATCAAGGAAACGGGAGCTAAAAGCACAGACCTTGTTTACAAAGAAAGCGTTGAGGAGCTTTGTTCAAAATGCGACGATTTCAGTAAAGCCTGGGCGCCGGTTGCAAAGGAGCTTTGGGAGAACACCCCCCACCCGAAAACATTTACACAGTATTATAGAGACAGTAAGAAGAGCTAAAACAATCAGTTGTGGGTAAAACCGGCAACTGATTGTTTTTTGCTTTTTGTTAACAAGTGTGCAAAAGTCTTTTTCAAAATCTTGTGAAATATTACAATAATGTTGCAAAAAACCGAACAAAATGTTAATTTTTCACAAAGTTTTTTCGCATTGTTGACTACGTTTTTTCATAATGATATACTGTACTGTGTTAATATATTAAAGTATTATATTTAGTTGGAAGGCCTTCAAGGCTTTTTAACAAGAAAGGGGCATTTTATGAAGAAAACAAGAAAAGTTTTATCAGTTGTTCTTTCTTTACTTATTGCCATTGCAAGTATGCCAATAATGTATACTGCAACAGTAGCATCAGGAACAATTGATAATCCCACACTTCCTGTTAGCGAAAACGGGGAGTATAGCCAAAGCGAAACAAATAACCTTACATTTTTGCAAAGAAGTCTGAATTATACATTCTACCAGACTATGGATGATGAATATTTCAAATTTAATCAGACTATTGAGGCAGATAAATTCTGTGGTTCTGCAAATATGTTTAAGGAAGTAATTGTGGATCTTAGTTTCCCACTTGCTGATGATGCTGCAACCAGCTCATTTGTGAATAACAACAACGGTACAATTACCTATGTTGGAAATACAAGCGAATCATCAGCGCTTGCTTTTCCGAACTCTTCTGCTTTAGCAGGTTCATATTGGGGCACCACCGAGTATAGTTGGACAAAAACCACAACCTTCAAAGGTGCATCTGCAGATCATGTTGGTCAACAGAATTATAGATATACCCAAAATTTAAAATATACAGTAACTATTGATTCGACCACAAGTTACGAAACACCAATTACTACAACAATAACTGTTATTGATGCACGTGCATTTAAGGAAATGCTTGCACAAGCAAACGCAGTTGTAGCTAATCCGGGCAACTACTCCGCTACATACGTTTCTGCGGTTCAAGCCTTTTTAAGTGAGATTCCTGATGGGCTTAAGAATTATTCCGTTGCTTATAGTCAGTCTGTTGTTGACGGCTATGTTAACACCTTTACGTCAATACCTGCAAATGGTGCTGACTATTCTCAGTTTAATAGTGTTTTTGAGGAACGTATAAGCTTTACAAACAGCGAAGGTGTTTATTCTGCTCAGAGCTATCAGGCATACCTTGCAGAGCTCATGAATATCAACGCAGGTCTTTCAAAGACTCTTGCTGCTTCGCAACAAGGAACAGTTGATGCGGCAGTTCAGGCACTCATAAATGCGAAAAAAATTCTTGTTGTTGAATTTGATGGTACAGGATCAAATGTTTCAGTAGAAATCGATGGTTTGAGTGTTACTATGGGCAACGAGTTTAACTTCATTCAGGTCGAGGATAACCAGAAGTTTGCCTTTGCTCAACCTTGGTCAATGGTAAGAACAGGTGGTAGCCGAGTAAGAAAATTCTACATAACCCTTGATGCTGCATATCCTGAAAACGCCCCTTTTGCATCCAGATTCCAAAGTAACTGTGTTGAGACAGTGGCATCATTGTCTTCTGTTGCTATTAAAGGCACTTTAACTAACCAAATAATTTTTAATAACTGGTTAGAAATCGAAGAAGACGGTACACCTAAATTAGAAGATGTTACTGCTCTTAATGGTACATATATTGACAACAATTACGACGGTTTTGGCGATGATAAGACTTATTATTTCCAAAATAGGTTGACTTTTGTTGGTATGTCTCCTGAAGAATCAGGTGAAACTGTATACACATACAAACAGGTATATTATCAGAACTGGACAAATACAGGTAATACAGGTAATAACTATTCTGTGAACGATCAGGACTTCGTTACAACTCTCAGAATCACCGACGCACGTCCTCTTGTTGAAGAATATAACAAAGCGGTACAGACTCTTGCGAACCCAGGTTCCCATAATTCTGACTATGTAAATGCACTCGAGAAAATTGTTGACTCTGTTCCTGCAGATATGATAAACGGTACAAAGTACTATACTCAGGCAGCGGTAGATGCATACTATCAGCAGTTCGAGGTTCTTTCTGAAAACAGAGCAGATTATTCAGCTTTCGAAGAAGCATATCAGAGAATTGAGTCTATTCTTGCAAATCCTGATCAATACTCAGGTGCATCTATTGCAGCTGCACAACAGGCAAAAGCTCAGGCAGATGCTTTCAATAAAAATCTTTTCGATAGCGTAGAAAATCGTCAGGCTATTGCTAATATGGCTGCAACACTTAACTCAGTAGCAGATAATGCTGAGGGAAGAGCAAATTACGACACATATAATCAGTATATGGATATCATTAATGGCTTGAGGCCAACCGATTACACAGGTGATGCATATACAGAGTTTATGGCAGTCGTTGAATCTGTAGAAACTTCAACTCCTCTCGATTTAGGAGCAAGTCAGCAAGGTCAGGTTGACGAAGCTTGTAACACACTTCTTAATGCATATCTTAAGCTTACCGGTGGCTCTATTACAAATCCCGATAGCGTGGGTCCAGAATTCACACAGGATGCTATTACAGGTGAATACACAAATGGTGTTGTTAAGTTCACACTTGATTATCCTGAATATAATTTTGTTCAGACACTTAACGACGAAAAAGTTTCTATTAAAACAAATCTTACAATAAGCAGTGCTGATTCAAGTAAGGTCGTTACTTTAAAATCTCTTAAGATTTCTTCTCTTGATGGTAACGAGCTTTCAGCAATGGATACATCAGGTAACTGTTATAATAGCAATGCTGTTACAATAAATAATGCAGAAAACTTGTTTATTGTTCCAAACGTTCAGTATAATGTTGTTCAGGGTGTAGACCTTCTCCTTGATGCGAACGGCAACCAGTATGCCGATACAAACGGTGATATGGCTTGGTTTAACACATGGCAGAATACTGCAGGTGTAGCTCTTTCAACAGATGGTCTTATTAACGATTCAACAACACTTACTACAGAGGATTCCTCTGCAACAGCAGAATTTATTTTTGCTTCTGCAGGCGGAGGCGATACAGAAACAAAAATGAGAAGCTACACATATGTGCTCCGTCTTGCCTGGACAGAGGACGGTGCTGAGCACCACGCACATATTCCTGTAACCTTCAACATCACTGACGCAAGAAACCTTCGAGCAACATATTACTCATATAAGGATTTCGTAGATGCAGGTAACAACGGCGCATACACAGCAGCATCATTCCAGGCTGCTACGGATTTGGTTTATTCTGTAAACGCAGATATTGTAAACGCTAACGGTTTCTATACACAAGAGCAGATTAATGCAGAAACTGCAAAGCTTGCTCAGGCACTTGGTGCACTTAAAGAAAAAGCTGATTACTCAGAGCTTAACTCTCTTGTTGAGCAGGCAACCGCTATCCTTAACAATTCAGAAAAAACCTATACACAGTCAAGCATAGATGCTCTTAATTCTGCCCTTGCTTCTGCAGAGGCGCTTAACAAAGACCTTGAATTGAACGATGCAAATACAGCAGCAATTCAAACTGTTGTTAATGAGCTTAAGGCGGCCATTGATGGAGCTCAGGAGAAAGCAAACTATACAGAGTTTGATGCGGCAAAAGAAGAGCTTGAAAAAATTGTTTCTGCTCCGGAGGGAACTTATACAGATAAAACCGTTGAGGATGCTCAGAATGCTCTTAATGAAGCAAACAAGATTAATCCTGACCTTCCAAAGGATGAAAACGGTGTAAACCAGGGCATTATTGACGATACAACTCAGAATATGACTGATGTAATCATTTCTGCTGAAAGAAAAGCAAACTATACAGATTACAACAATGCAAAAGCTGAGGCTGATTCCTTAACAAACGAAGGCAACGTTTTCAATCAGGATGCATTCGATGCATACAAAGAGGCAGTAAACAGAGTTGACACAGCACTAACCAAGGATCTCCCTGTAGCAGAGCAGAGCAAGGTTAATGAGGCAACAGCCGAGCTTGAAAGTTTAAGAGAAGCTCTTGAAGCAAATAGAAATGCAGATTATACAGAATTCAATGAGTTGAAGAACATCATTGAACAGATTGTAAATGCGCCTGAGGGAACATTTACAGATGAAACTATAAAGAATGCTCAGGAAGTTCTTGACCAAGTAACCCAGATTCCTTCTGATATGGTTGTTGGTGAAAATTACGTAAATCAGGAAATGATTAACGAAGCAACCCAGGATATGAAGGACTTTATAGAGACTGTTGAAGAAAAAGCAAACTATACAGAGTTTGATAAGGTTGTAGAAGATCTTAAGAACATCGTAAATAATCCTGATGATTATACAACTGATTCTGTAGAGAAAGCACAGAATGCACTTGATAACATTGTTGACAGTACAGATAAAGAC
>CAJGCL010000024.1 GCA_904501675.1 Clostridiaceae bacterium | reverse complement strand
TCAGCGGAAAGAGGTTTTCGACTTTTCCGTTGAGATTATTAACTAAATCACTTCTGACCGAAGTCATTTTAACAGGTAAGCCTGTTAATTCACTAAGCTTTTCGGTTTCATCAACCGAATTTAATATATCCTCAGCAGTTGTCAGTTCCCCAAGATTGGAGTTATTGACAATTGCTGTGAATTTAACATGACAAGCGTTTTCAATTTCCGTCATAATTTCTGCTGCATCCTTGGCAGTAGGAGTAAGTGGACGATACTTATTGAAAACAAAAAGCATTTCGTAATTATTTTCTGCCTTGATAGCATCTGCATAACGACCAAGCGCATAAGCACCTCTGTCGTCGCCGCCAATGTCCATTATAGCACACTCTGTAGGATTATCAAGAATCGAATATACATCCTGAGGAAGCGCAGGTAAATCCACATTTGACGACGCAAAAGCCGATGAAATAAGGCGTATACCCGCTTTCTCAAAATCTTCAAGACTATCTCTTGTTCGGAAATATGGGTTTACGATATCAAGGTCAGCAACAACTACATCTTCACCGAGAGATTTAAGATGCATTGCATAGTTTACCGCAATATTTGTTTTACCGCTACCGTAATGACCTGCAAAAAGCGTTATTCTTTTATATTGCATCTTATCACCTCTTGTAAAATAAATTATAACTTATTTCTCTGAATCTTACCACTTGTAGTCTTTGGTAGTTCATCTCTGAACACAACTATACGTGGATATTTATAAGGAGCGGTTTTCTCCTTAACATACTGCTGAATTTCCTTTTTAAGCTCTTCTGTGCCTTCGGTGCCCTTAACAAGAACAATGCTTGCTTTAACAACCTGACCACGAACTTCGTCAGGAGCAGCTGAAACGCCACATTCAAGAACATAAGGAAGTTCCATAATAACGCTTTCGATTTCGAAAGGTCCTATACGATAGCCTGATGACTTAATAACATCATCGACACGACCAACGTACCAGTAGAAGCCATCTTCATCCTGCCATGCAACGTCGCCTGTATGGTAGTAACCATCGTGCCAAACTTCTTTTGTTTTTGCTTCGTCGTTATAGTAACCTGTAAAGAGACCGCATGGTGCACCATCTTTAACATTAACAACGATTTCACCATTTTCACCGACAGGAACTTCATTACCGTCAGCATCAACAAGCTTAACATCATAAATAGGAGCAGGCTTACCCATTGAACCAATTTTATGGTCTGCACCTGTCATATTACCAATAATCATTGTGCTTTCGGTCTGACCGAAGCCTTCAAGAATCTGAAGACCTGTTGCCTTTTCAAATTGGCGATAAACCTCAGGGTTAAGAGCCTCACCTGCTGTTGTCATATGCTTAACAGATGAGAAATCGTATTTTGAAATATCTTGCTTAATCATCATTCTGAGCATTGTTGGTGGTGCGCAGAATGTTGTTATATGGTATTTTGCAAACATTGGAAGAATGTCTGCTGCATCAAAGCGGTCAAAATCATAAACAAATGTTGCTGCTTCGCAGAGCCACTGACCATAAAGCTTACCCCACATTGACTTTGCCCAACCAGTGTCAGAAATAGTGAAGTGGAGACCTTCAGGGTCAACATTATGCCAATACTTTGCAGTATGGAAATGACCTAAAGCGTATTTATAGTTATGAGCCGCAATTTTGGGATAACCTGTTGTGCCTGATGTAAAGAACATAAGCATAAGGTCATCTCCGCCAGGAGCATCCTCGCCTCTTTCATAGTGAGTGCTGAAAAGAACTCTTTCTTCGTCGAAGTTTCTCCAACCTTCACGCTCACCGTTAACAATAATCTTGTGCTGAAGGTCAGGACAAGTTTTAGCAGCAAGGTCAATCTGATGGGCGGTATCGCCATCTGCAGTACAAAGAATAGCCTTAACTCCTGCAGCCTGGAAACGATATTCAAAATCGTGCTCCTGAAGCTGGTTTGGTGCAGGAATTGCAATTGCACCTAACTTATTAAGAGCTATCATTGCATACCAATACTGATAGTGGCGCTTGAGAACGAGCATAACTCTATCGCCCTTTTTGATACCTAAGGACTTGAAGTAGTTTGCTGCCTGAGCAGAATTCTTTTTCACATCTTTAAAGGTAATTCTTCTTTCTGTCTTATCCTTTGAGATATGAAGCATTGCAAGCTTATCCGGCTCTTTATCTGCAAGAGCATCAACAAGATCAAACGCAAAGTTGAATTTTTCTGTATTTTTAAACTGAATTGATGTTGGTGTACCATTTTCGTTTTCAACAACATCAACGTAATTCTTGTAAATACGGGATTTTGTATCTTTTTTAGTTGTTTTTGTATCTTTAACAGCCTTAGCAGGTTGAAGCTCAGGAATAGGCTCACCTGTCGGGTTAAGAACAATAGCATAGAATGTACAATCCTTACCATCAACAGCAATCATACCATGAGGAGTAAGAGAATCATAATAAATACTATCGCCAGGGCCGAGAATTTCTGAATGTTCACCAACCTGAACTTTTAATTTACCCTCAATAACAATGTCAAGCTCCTGACCATCGTGAGAGGTAAGCTCAATATCTTTATTCTGATTTTCTTCGCTATATGTAGCTTCAACAAAAAGAGGCTCAGCAATTTTATTTTTAAACTTTGCAGCAAGGTTGAAATAAGTCATTCCATGAGCTTTTTCAATCTTCTGACCCTTACCTGCTTTTGTGTAAACATAGTTTGTAAGCTTTGGTGTGCTACCCTCAATAATACTTGTTACATCAACATTGAAAGCAAGAGCGCAACGATAAATGAAAGCAAAGTTAAGGTCCTTTTCGCCGTTTTCACAGGCTAAATATTCTGCTTCAGAAACACCTGTTTTTTCAGCCATCTGAGCAACTGTATAGCCCTCAATTTCGCGAAGTTCTTTGATTCTGGCGGCCATTTCCTTGATTTTAAAATCAAGACCCGTCATTTTATCCATCAGTTTTTCCTCCTGTTTTACGGGACAAATATAAAAACCCGTCCCAAAGATAATCTTTGAGACGAGTTAATTGTAACCCGCGGTACCACTCAAATTGCAGAAAATCTGCCACTCTCAAGGTCAAACAACCTCTATGCATTTACGCAGCAATCACGGAGAGGTTCTACTAAGCATACGCCTTTCTTCCTCCCGGCTCGGAAACTACAAACAACAGAAGCCTCGCTATGGCTTGCACCAAACGCCATTTCTCTGAAAGCTCAACACACTGCGCCCTTTTCTTCAACGCCTTTAATATTTAATTTCTCAAAGAATACCATAATTGACCTGAAAAGTCAATAGTTATTTTTTATACATTATATAATTAAAATTATAGCTTGTTCCTCATAATTTTGCCACTGATAGTTTTTGGAAGCTCATCTCTGAACACAACAATTCGTGGGTATTTATATGGAGCTGTATTTTTCTTAACGTAATCCTGAATTTCCTTTTTAAGTTCTTCAGTTGGTTCTGTACCCTTAGTAAGGACAATACTTGCCTTAACTACCTGACCACGAACCTCGTCAGGAGCAGCTGAAACACCACATTCAAGAACATACGGAAGCTCCATAATAACGTTTTCAATCTCGAAAGGTCCTATACGATAGCCTGATGACTTGATAACATCATCAACACGACCAACATACCAGAGATAACCATCTTCATCGCGCCATGCTGTGTCGCCTGTATGATAGAGACCATCGTGCATTGCTTCGTCAGTTTTTTCCTGGTCGCCGTAATAGCCGAGGAAGAGACCACAAGGCTTCTTCTCGTCAATTCTTACAACGATTTCACCTGTTTCACCATCTGCTACGCTTCTGCCATCAGGGTCAACAACATCAATATCGTAAAGCGGTGATGGTTTACCCATTGCACCGATTTTGATTTTTGTTCCGTTAAGGTTAGCGATTGAAAGAGTTGTTTCTGTCTGACCGAAGCCTTCGTATATACGAAGACCTGTTGCTTTTTCAAATTGCTTGAAAACCTCAGGATTAAGCGCCTCACCTGCTGTTGTTGCATGAACAATAGAGGATAAATCGTACTGTGAAATATCCTGTTTTATAAGCATTCTATACATTGTTGGCGGTGCGCAGAATGTTGTTATATTATACTTTGCAAACATCGGAAGAATCTTTGAGGCATCAAAACGCTCAAAGTCGTAAACGAATACACATCCTTCGCAAAGCCACTGACCATAGAGCTTACCCCATAGAGCTTTACCCCAACCTGTTTCAGATATTGTAAAGTGAACGCCATCACGCTGAACACAATGCCAATACTTTGCGGTAATGAAATGACCTAAAGGATACTTGTGACTATGGGTTGCGATTTTAGGATAACCTGTTGTACCTGATGTAAAGAACATTATCATCGGGTCATCGCCGCAGGCAGAATTTGCATCACGTACAAATCTACGGCTGAACAGACCAAACTCTTCATCGAAATTATGCCAACCGTCTTTTGAACCGTTAACAATAACTTTTGTTTTAAGTGTAGGACAGTTTTTCTGAGCCTCGTCAACATAATCTGTTGCTTTACCATCTGCAGTTACAACAACAGCGCTTACACCTGCAGCATTGAAGCGGTACTCATAGTCGTGAAGCACAAGCTGATTAGTTGCAGGAATTGCAATTGCACCAAGCTTATGGAGACCGAGAATTGCAAACCAGAACTGATAATGGCGCTTAAGAACAAGAAGGACTCTGTCACCTTTCTTGATACCCAAGGACTTAAAATAGTTAGCGGCCTGTGATGAATATTCCTTAATCTCCTTAAATGTAAATTTGCGCTCTGTCATATCGTCCGAAATATGAAGCATAGCCAATTTATCGGGATAGTTCCTTCCGATTTCGTCTACTACATCAAAAGCGAAATTAAATTTATCCTCATTATGGAATTCAATACCATTACAAACGCCATTTTCGTCAAGCGTTGTGGTTATGAATTTATCGCATATAAGCTTTTCTTCAGTATTAGCCTTGCCTGTATTAACAGTGCTCATATGAGTATCTGCAACCTCTTCGTCTTCAGCCATAACCATAGCTAAGAAGAGACAATCATCACCATCAACGGCAATCATACCGTGTGGAATTGAGCTATTGTAGTAAATACTGTCTCCCTCATGGAGAATTTCAATATGTTCTCCAACCTGAACCTTAAGAGCACCCTTGATTACAAGGTCAAACTCCTGACCTGTATGTGTGGCAAGCTCAATAGGCTTTGTCTGAAGCTCACTGTCATATTCGTATTTAACCCAATATGGGTTAGCTATTTTATTTCTAAATTTTGGTGCAAGGTTTTGGATAAGTATGCCTTCCTCGTTTGCAGTAGTCTGGCCTTTTCCTCTTCTTGTAACGTTATATGTAGTGAGCTTTGCGCTCTGGCCTTCAAGAATATCTGTAAGTTCAACACCAAAAGCAAGAGCACATTTATGAACAAAAGAGAATGGCATATCGTCTGTACCGTTTTCATAAGCGCGGTATTCTTCTATGCTTACTTCTGTTTTATTTGCCATTTCAACATCCGTAAGACCATAAATGTCGCGGAGCTCTTTAATACGCTCAGCAACCTCAACCAATTTGTTTGCATAGGATTTATCCATAATTCCCACCCTTTCAAGAGAGTTAAATGTGATAATCAATAGCACAAATAAAAAAAGCCCCAAAATGAAACAATTGTTTCACTTTGAGACGAATAAACTATCCGCGGTACCACTCAAATTGCAAGAAAACTTGCCTCTTAAGGTCTATCAACCCCGTTGCACTAACGCAGCAATTCTCGGAAGAAGCTTACTAGAAATGTTCAGCTCTTCAGCTCGGAAGGGATGGGTTCTGAAAACTTATCTGTAGGCTCGCAGCGACCGCCAACTCTCTGAAAGACACGGTTTTCAACCGACTTCGTCATAGCTTTTATTTGTGATATTTATAATTTAGTAAAGATTAACACAAACGATTTTGCATGTCAATAGTTTTTATAACAAAAATATCCCGGTTTCAATGTTGTTTTTTATATATAATGTATTGTGTTAAATACATACAGTAAAAAATAGATTTTTAGTCTTGACAATTCCGCTCTTACATAGTAAAATACAAAAAATTCAATATTTAAAGCGTTGAAGAAGAATGGGCAAGACGGATATATTCAGAGAGTCAGTGGTTGGTGCGAACTGATTGTATAGAGCTTGTGCCTCTCCCTTCTGAGCAGGAAACCTGAAGTGAAAATGTGTAGGGCGCCCCGTGTTTGCTACGTAAGTGCATAGAAGTTGTCGGACTTCGATAAGGTGGCAGATTTTTATCTGCAATTTGAGTGGTACCGCGAGTGTTAAGTTATTTACACCCGTCTCAAAGCAAAAGCGAAGCTTTGAGGCGGGTTTTCGTTTTCCACCTGAAAGCAACAATCAAAAAGGAGTTTTCATAATGAAAGAAATTAAAATTTCAGACATCACACTTAAAAAGATTTCAGAGGACAGAGATGTATCCTTGCTTTTCCGTGAAAAATCAGCTATTGCAAACTG
The DNA here is from genome assembly GCA_904501675.1 of Clostridiaceae bacterium. Classification (GTDB taxonomy): domain Bacteria; phylum Bacillota; class Clostridia; order Oscillospirales; family Acutalibacteraceae; genus DTU089. The sequence continues at coordinate 13,438 of CAJGCL010000024.1, read as the reverse complement.
TGCAGATAAAATCGGTGCAGAAGTTATAGAACTCCCTGCAGTAAAATCCCCTCGTGAAGATAAAATCATTTATAAAACAATTGCACAGAATGTGCAGAATGCTGTTTTAGCTATTCCTGTTGGCTTCAACAACGAAGATGTTGCTGTTGCATGGGACTGCATCAAGGATGCTAAGAAGCCTCGCCTTCAGGTTGAGCTTCCTGTATCTACGATTCAGATGGAATACACATATCACGTAAAGCAGGCAAAAATGCTTGAAAAGATTTCTGCACTTATAAAGGAAGCTAAAGCTTTATGCGGTGATGTAGAATTCTCAGCTCTTGATGCAACAAGAGCTGACGAGGACTTCCTTATTGCTGCAGTAAAGGAAGCTGAAGCTTGCGGTGCAGGTATAGTTACTATCTGCGACGATGCAGGCGTTTCAACTCCTGATGATATTGCTGCTTTGGTTGCGAAGGTAAAAGAGGCTGTAAGCATCTCTGTTTACGTACAGGTATCAGACCGAATCAGTATGGCAGTTGCCTCTGCATTTTCGGCAATAAAAAACGGCGCAGACGGGCTCAAATGTGCAATGGTTGGCAAGAATGTACTTCTTACAGGTGAGATTTCTGACGCAATAAATGCTTGCGGTTCACAGATTGATACTGAAATCAACCTCAACAACACAAAGATTCACGCAAGCATTGATGATATGTTATCAAGCATTAATCACGATGCATACGAAACCAAGAAAACTGTAAGCGAAAAGAAAAAGATATTACTTGATTCTGACTCATCTATGGATCAGGTAACTGGCGCTGCAAAAGTTTTAGGATATGAACTTTCTGACTCTGATATCGGAAATGTATATAAAGCACTTATACATGTATGCGAAAAGAAAGGTGCTGTTGGCTATAAAGAATTAGAAGCAGTTATTGCAAGCTCAGCTATGCAGGCTCCTTCAACATATCATTTTGAAACATACACAACCACCAGTAGCAATATGTCCAGCGCTATGTCTCAGGTTACATTGAAGTGCAACGGAGAAACTATTTGTGGTGTTAGCAACGGTGATGGTCCTATTGACTCTGTTTTCCGTGCTATTGAGCAGTGTATCGGTCATCACTATGAGCTTGATGATTTCCAGGTACAGTCAGTAACAGAGGGTAAAGAAGCTCTCGGTTCTGCGCTTGTAAGACTTCGCAACAACGGAAAGCTTTATTCAGGTAACGGCACATCTACAGATATTGTTGCTGCAAGTATCAGAGCATATATAAATGCTTTAAACAAAATCGTATTCGAGGAGGCATAATATGAAAATCGTTTTTTCGACTAAAAATGTAAGTCGAGCCTCGTTTCTTGACACTTGCCGTTATGCCTTCGATTATGGTTTTGAGGGCTTCGAAATTTACGATGCCATAAAAGAGCGTAGCGGACATCATGACAGTATTTTAAGACGCGACCGCATTGCTGATGCAAAAAGAAAGCTTGTTAACAGAAACCTTACTGTATCAGCACTCCGTATGCCTGCTCCTGTTGAAAGCGAAGAGACTACCGCAGAGCTTATAGAAAAATATGTGAATCTCGCTGCCGCATCAGGTATTGAGAATGTTATCGTGCGTGCAGAAGAGAAAATTTCTTTTGATATTCTGGATGAGAAAATGTCTGCTGCAATCAAGCAGGCTGAATCAACCGATGTTAATATCTTATTTGAAACTGTTGGTAACCTTGCAAGAACCGAAAATGTAATTGGTATTATCAACCACTTTGCTTCTGCGGTTATCGGTGCATCATGGAACGTAAGAGGAACATATTTTGATGCAGGCGAAACTGCTGAAACCACTATCAAAAACCTTGGTGCTTACATTAAATACGTACGCCTTGGAGATATGAAGGATAGAAAAACAGTTTTAATCGGCGAAGGCGATTTAGACGTTGAGAAATTGTTGAACTCTCTCTCTTCACTTAATTATGAGGGCTTTATATGTGCTGCATGGAATGAAGAGATCAGCGATGCAGACATTGTTCTCACCCACTTTACAAACTACATTTCCTCTTTGGGTCGCGAGAAGAAGTCTTACGACCGCGCATACTACAACCGAGATAAGACAGGTACCTTCCCTTGGAAAAAGTTTGATGTTATGGATGCAACGTTTTCCGACGTACTTGATACAATGGCAGAAAACTATCCTGACCAGTATGCGTTCAAATACCCTACTCTTGACTACACAAGAACTTATGAGCAATTCCGTCGCGATGTTGACGAATGTGCCGCTGCTTTAATTTCACTTGGTGTAAAGGCAGGCGACCACGTTGCAATATGGGCAACAAACGTTCCTCAGTGGTTCCTCACATTCTGGGCAACAACAAAGATTGGTGCAGTTCTTGTTACTGTTAACACAGCTTATAAAATTCATGAAATAGAATATCTCCTCAAGCAATCAGACACTCATACCCTTGTTATGATTGAATATTGCAAGGATATCAACTACAAGGAAATTATTGAAGAGCTTTGCCCTGAGCTCAAAAATCTTGAACCAGGTTCACCTTTATATTCAAAAAATCTTCCATTCCTTCGTAACGTTGTTACCGTTGGCTTTGATATGGACGGTTGCCTTAATTGGGAGCAGATGTTATCACGCTCTTCACTTGTTCCACGCGAAGAGGTTCGAAGACGCGCATCCCTCGTAAAGCCTGATGACGTTTGTAATATGCAGTACACATCAGGTACAACAGGCTTCCCTAAAGGCGTTATGCTTACACATCGCAACATTGTAAACAATGGTAAGACTATCGGCGACAGAATGGATTTATCAACTGCTGACCGTATGATGATTCAGGTGCCTATGTTCCATTGCTTCGGAATGGTGCTTTCTATGACATCTATGATGACTCACGGCGGTACACTTTGTCCAATTCCATATTTCTCACCAAAGTCTTCGCTTGCTTGCGTAAACGATGAGCGCATCACTTGCTTCAACGGTGTTCCAACAATGTTCATTGCGATGTTCAGCCACCCTGATTTTGCTAAAACAGACTTTTCATATATGCGTACTGGTATTATGGCAGGCGCAAACTGTCCTGCTGACCTTATGCGCCGTGCTTCCGTAGAAATGAACATGCGCGAAATCATTTCGGTTTACGGTCAGACAGAGGCTTCTCCGGGTTGTACTATGGGTGAAGTAAACGAAGACCTTGACCACCGCGTTGAAACTGTTGGTAGCGCATTCCCTGGTGTTGAATGCAAGATTATTGACCCTGAAACAGGCCTTGAGCTTCCTGATGGTCAGAGCGGTGAATTCGTTGCTCGTGGCTTCAACATTATGAAGGGCTACTACAAAATGCCGGAGGCAACTGCTCAGGCAATTGACAGCGAGGGCTGGCTCCATTCCGGTGATATATGTATGAGAACTCCTGACGGATATTACAAGGTTACCGGTCGACTTAAAGATATGATTATTCGTGGCGGTGAAAACCTTTATCCTCGTGAAATCGAAGAATTCTACCTTACAAATCCTAAGGTTCGCGATGTTCAGGTTGTTGGCGTTCCTGACGAACAATACGGCGAAGAATGTTGCGCATGGGTTATTCTTCACAAGGGTGAAACAGCCGACGAAAAAGAAATGAAGGAATATGGTTATGCATCTATTGCAAAACATAAGGTTCCAAGATACTTCTTATTCGTTAACGAATTCCCTATGAATGCCGCAGGCAAAATTCTTAAATACAAAATGCGCGAAACCTCAATAGAGGAATACAATCGTCAAAAGGCAGAAAACGCATAAACAAATAAAGTCGGACCATGCAGCTGCTGTGTCCGATTTTATTTTTAAAGAAGGTTTAGTATGAAGATAATAGATGCACATTGCCATATATTTCCTGATAAAGTTGCAAAATACGCAACCCGAAGCATACAAGAGTTTTACAATATTCCTGAAACTACATATTACGGAACTGTAAGTGAACTAGTTGAACAATGTAACGAAAGCGCTGTGGACAAATGCGTAGTTTCAATGCTTGCCATAACTCCTATGCAACCCCAAAAACTTAACGAGCGCCTATTAGAACTAACCAAGATTTCTCCTGAAAAACTAATACCATTAGCCTCTTTACACCCTCAGAGCGAAACACTTGAAGAAGATTTTTACCATCTTCTTAATTTTGATTTCAAGGGTATTAAGCTACACCCGGATATGCAGGGTTGTAAAGCTGATTGTGAGGATTATAAAAAAATCTATGATCTTTGCTCACAAAACCATCTTCCTATTCTTTTGCATACAGGAGATTCAAGGTACGATAACTCTAACCCTGACAGAATTGAAAAAATTCTCAAGGAATTCCCCGAACTTATAATAATAGGCGCACATTTCGGTGGTTGGTCTGTGTGGGAAGAAGCTACAGAAAAATTATATAAATATGAAAACTTTTATGTTGATACCTGTTCTTCAACATCTCTGCTTCCAGACACTACAATCAAAAAAATGATAAATAAATATGGTACTGATAAAGTTATTTTTGGCACAGATTATCCTGTTTGGAAACAAACCGATGAGATAAATAAACTTATTTCTCTTGACTTATCCACAGACGCACTTGAAAAGATTTTCTGTAAAAATATTGAAATGGTTTTAAATATATGATAAACTTGTAACCTGTGTTTTGTTTTTACATAATATAGTATATATTCATAAATATTCCGAGGTGCAGAGATGATTTGCAATAATATTTTAGAGGCTATAGGCAACACCCCTGTTATCCGCCTTAACCATATGGTAGATGAAGACAGTGCTGAAATCCTTGTTAAATTTGAAGGTCTTAATGTTGGCGGTTCAATTAAAACAAGAACTGCATACAATATGATTCTTCGCGCTGAAGAGGAAGGAAAAATCAATAAAGACACTATTATTGTTGAGCCTACAAGCGGCAACCAAGGTATTGGCCTTGCTCTTGTTGGTGCTGTAAAAGGCTACAAAACAATAATTATTATGCCTGACTCCGTAAGCGAAGAAAGAAGAAAGCTTGTTAAACATTACGGTGCAGAGGTTAAGCTTGTACACGATGCAGGCAATATAGGCAAATGTATTGACGAGTGCTTACAGTTAGCGCTTGAAATGCAAAGAGAAAACCCAAATGTTTTTGTACCTCAGCAGTTTGAAAACCCTGCTAACGCTGAAATACAGAGAAAACGCACCGCAGTTGAAATTATAGAACAGGTCGGCAAGAGGATTGACGGCTTCTGTGCAGGTATAGGCACAGGCGGTACACTTACAGGTATTGGTGAAACACTTAAGGAAGCTAATCCTGACATTGAAATATGGGCAGTTGAGCCTGAGGATGCGGCTATACTTTCAGGCGGTCTTATTGGCACACATATTCAGATGGGTATCGGCGATGGTCTTATCCCGCCTATTCTCAACACAGAAATATACAGCGATATTTGCATAATTTCTGACGATGAGGCACTTAATACCGCAAAGGAATTAGCAAGAAAAGAAGGTATTCTTTGCGGCATCTCAAGCGGAACAAACGTTGCTGCAGCAATAAAGCTTGCTAAAAAGCTTGGCAAGGGCAAAACAGTTGTTGCTGTACTCCCCGACACAGCTGAAAGATACTTCTCAACACCACTTTTTGATGAATAAAATGAATTGCACCGAACTGATTTTTCAGTTCGGTGTTTTATTTGACAAAAATGTTGATATTGATATAATAAAACTAAGTGGAGGTATGATTATGACACACATTGATTTACTCAATCACATACGAATTACCAACAACCTGACAAGAAGTGAATTGGCGCTCCTTTTGAATATACCTGAAAAAAGCATCAACGATGTATTAGAAGGCAAAATACCCTTAACTAAAAAACAACTGAAAAACCTCTCTTTTTTTACAGGCATTACTACTGAAAATATTGTTTCCGGTAATTTTCCAATTATTACCGATGCAACTGAGGCAGAAGCAAATATTAATCTTCACCAAAAGCTTATGAAAGAGAACTTTGAAACTCATAAATTCGAAAAATTTATGAAAACTAGAACCATATGTACTACAAGAATACTACGCCCATGTTTATTTTTCTTTGTGCTTTTTTTAATTTTGGCGTTTCTCTCAAGCTGTATATATGGATTCGGTTTTAGCGTAATAAGTCCTTTTAATTCTGTTATCCTTTATACACTCACGTATATATTTCCTGTTTTAATTTCCTTGCTAAGCCTAAAAAAGCTTTATAAAATTGCTATTAAATCATCTGTTAGTGATGAAAAATCATTTAAGTTTTATTTTACATCAATTTATCTTTCAGCTTTTGTCTTTAGTTTGTTCTCTCTTGTTAGTGGGCATACAAAATTCATTGCGTTTATCTTATATGGCGTAAGTTTTATACTCCCGCTATTTAAAACATTTTATTCAACAACAATTGTAAGCACTCGCAAGGCTGTTAACAGTAATTTGCGTTTGTTTGTTATATCAAACTTTATTTTTCTTGCAACTGCAATTTTTTGCTGTTACAATTTAAAAGAAAATATCATTTTACTTCCACAGTATATAGTTACAACAATTGTATTGTTTATAACTTTCAACATTCTAATTGGAATAACTCTCCGTCATACATACAACATTACATGGCGTGATCATTTCGGTAAAATTACTCACATACCTGTATATAAAAACAGCAGAAAATTTATTTCTTTGATTTCATCAATTATAATAATTTCTATAATTTCAAGCATTTGCCATTTTGGAGCTATAACCTTATACAGGGTAGTAGAAAAAAGTTCAACACAGAGCTATACACCCATACCAAGAGAAATGTACGACAAGTCTGATGTTAATTTTAGCAAAAAAGAAGGATATACAACTGTAACACAAACAAACTGTTCTCTTAAAATTCCTGAAGGGCTTGCACCTACAAAAGAAACCGAATCAAGCAAATTGTATGAAAATGAAAAAAACACAATAACGGTATATATAACAGAAGATAGCATAGAAAATGCAGACGATTTGTTTGATTTAAATTCAATGACAGATATATATGGTGATAAAGCCGATATTCTGTTACCCGTTATAGAAAAAACATTCGCAAATGCACAAAACAAATACGGAATAGGAACACAGCGGAATTTATACCAACTCATTGTTGCAGAAGAAGCCTTTAACAACACAAAACCAAACTACCTTTCAAGAGGAGAAACTATTTCCCATCTTTTCGCAAAAATATATTATGCTGTAGTTGCACTCTCTGTTGATGATTGGTATAAAAATTACGAAAACACTGATAACAACATACAAGGTGTCCTGGGATACCACACAAGACAATCTGAGGATGGTCAGATACACCATGTTTATTCATTCTATTTTCAATCAATTGATGGTGCTGAAAGTTATATGATTTACGCTTCAATGACGGATGGCAAACACAATGATGAGACAATATATAAAATAATAAACTCGATTAATATAAAATAAAACAATGAGCACTTGCAAAACAAGTGCTCATTGTTTTATTTTTGCTCCGACATTATTACTTTCGAAGGGTCTATTTCGGTATTTGAGGTTATAATTTCGAGAATCTGTAAGGATGTTGTTTCGTTAAGGGTGCCTTTGGAAACTGTAACCTGAGCATTATCGTCTGTTATTGATACAAAGCTTTCGGTGTTTACTTTCGCTTTTATCTGCGCTTCAAGGTCTGTTTCAAGAGCAGATTTTTTTGTTATTGCGTTTATTGATGCAGTTATTGACTTTGCTTCCTCTGTGTCCTTTCCTGCGGCTTCTAATGATTTATTAAGCTTATCAAGAGATTCATCATTTTTCTTTTTCCTGTCAAATTTCATTTCTTCAAAGGTTGGTGTATGTTCTTGTATTGCGTTAACATACTTTGCTTCGCCCAGATTCTGAACATATTCTGAGCCCGTTGTATCCTCTGTAGAAAGAGAGCTGTTGCCTGTATAATACCAATTCACAAACACCGCTGCACCAAGAGCTACAACAAGAGTTGCTAAAATCAGTTGCCTTCTTTTTAAAATAACATTCATATGTATTCTCTCCTATCGTTTTAATTAGAGTGAGTAAAGCGTATCCGAACCAGATTTTGGGATAGTCTTTTCCACTCATATTTCGTTAAAAAATTCGTAAATCTATCGCCTTTCAAAGGCAAATCGGTCAAAAGTACCGAAACACCGCCATTTAAGGCCGGTTCGGATGCGCTTTACCCACTCTTAGCTACAGAAACCTTTGCAGAGCTTATATCAAAGAGCGCACAAACAGTTTCTGTAATTGCTGTTTTTACTTTAAGGTTATCTGCCCCCTGGCAAACAACCGCAACGCCTTTTATTTCGGGCTCATAAACCTTTATTACGAGACACTCCTCATTGGTGGAGCCGTTTTTGACAATAACATATTCTTCTTTTGAATTTTCGTTAGTAGAGTTTTCTGTTTGTTTCTTTTCGTTTTCATACGATTTTGCGTAAATATTTTCGTAGCAGCTCTGTAAAGTAATCATAACACGCACATCGCCTGCTCCCTCAATTTTTCCCAATACTCTTTCAAGCTCTTTTTCGGTGTTCTCGATATACTGAGCAGAGTAAGCGTTCGTATCGGTGTAGCTAATGTCCTCGCTTTCTGAAAAGGCGGATATTTCACTAACGAGCAGTAAAACAACAGCACAAACAAACCCTATAACAAGCCCGGCTGTTTTTTTATTTAATTTGATTTTCTTAAGATTATTTAAAATATCATTCATTTTTTATACCGATTTTTAAAATCTCTTTATATTCTTTTGGGATTTGCTTTTTGATTTCGGATATTTTATCCTGAAAGTCTTTGTGCACCTCTATTTTTATTTCGTCTAAAAAAACGGCATTTTCAGTTTCGTCAACAGAGGTGATTACATATATTTCATATTCATCCACATTAAGCTTTATGAGTATATTCTTAATATCGGTGTATATCTCTTTTTCCATAAGGTTTGCAGTATGCATAAGTGTATCGTATCGGGTCTGCAATTCCAATTCATCACCTTGATCAATATTTTCAAAGTTAAAATCAATTTTTAATACGGGTGAAAGAGATACGATAAGCATAACAGAAACTATGCAAGCACGAAGGAACTTTTTCATTCTTTCGGGTGCAAGATACTGTAGAAAGCCACCGAAAATTGCACAGGAAATATAATTTATAAAAACCGACTGTATTACTTCCTTCATATTCCCCCGCCCCTTGCTACTATACATACGCCAACGCTTATAATAAAAACAGTTGTCAGAATAACTACTGTTGCTACAAGCAGCGTAAGAGCATCTTTCAAAACATTGAGGAAGCTTGTAGCGTTACCAACACCAAAAGCCACTGCTCCATTAAGGGTTATTTCCAAAGAAAACAGCCACATAATAAGTTCTGTCAGAACAGGCAAAACGAATATGATTACCGTAATTATTCCGAACGCTCCTACAGTGTTTTTAATAAGGCTAAGGCTTGATATCAACGAGGAATATGTTTCGCTTACGGCACCACCTACTACAGGAAGGCTCTGACCTATAACAAAGCGGATACTTCTTGAAGATAATGAGTCAACTCCATCACTGAGAACGCCTTTTAAAGTAACAAGACCCGAAAAAATAGTTCCCACCAGACTAAGTACGAAAACATACAGTTTTTTTATCATTGATGAAAAACGTTCTGTAAAGTTATAAATATCAAAGCAGGATAAAAAACCGACAGAACACATAGCGTTGACTACAGGCTGAGAAAGATATGTCAGACCGCCTGAAAAAGCTGTGTTTAAAAGCATTGTGAGAGATGCATAGGTTACTCCCTGAGTTATGTTTCCTGATGATGAAACCACAGCACAGAACACACCTGAAAATGCACTTGTAAAAACAAGCAACGCTTCAAGCACAGAAAAAACTGAATAAACAAGATTTGCAACAGGCACTGCCATGCTTAAAGAAAGAGCGCTACCACCTACTAAAGCTACTGTTTGAGTATTATCCGTAAATGAAGATGCGACAGCGGTAACCATAAGAATCCCCATTGATATAAAGGTAAATTGCACAGGCATTTTAATTGCTCTGCTAACTATATTAAAAAGGGCTTGAAATATCTTTTCAGGTTCAATGGAAAAAATCGCATCAAAGCTTATTTCAGTTACTCCAATTTCTTCAAGGATACTTAAGGTTTCTTCGTTCATTGACTGAAAAATTTCATTAAAATCAAATTCTGTTTCATACCGGTCTATGTTGCTGTCGACTGCGGCTGCTACGGGTGATACAAGCCCCGCAAAAACACAAACAAGCATGAATATTTTTAAAATCCGTTTCATTTTTTCACCTATAAAAAAAGGAAGAAGCAACGCTTATTACTGCCGTTACTACAGGAAGGCTAATAGTTAATGCAATAAGCTTTGTGCACATTTCAACAACCCCTGCTATTCCGCTTTCCCCATTATCCCTGCAGATATCTGAGCATACCGCTCCTATAGCCAAAACAGAAAATGATTTCATCATAATAGTAATTGCTTTTTGCGGTACATTATCTAAAAAAGCAAAGCTATCGAGAGCAGATAAGAGCTCTTTTATTTCGGGAACAATACCTGTAACCAATAAAATAATCACAAGTAAACGAATAATTGTTGCAAAAACAGAACCTGTATCTTTAAGAATGAGAATAGCAACGAGAGAAGCAATCGCAAGAAGGCAGATTGATAAAATGCTCAAAACTCCATCACAGCAAACAGCTCATCCTTTAGCTCCATAATTGCAGGGAGAAACATCATAAGAGCTATTATAAGCCCTGCAATTGTGATAATAAGGGTATATTCCTCTTTACCTGCTTTTTGTAAAAGCTGGTTAACTATTGCAACAACAATAGCAACCACTACAATTTTAAAAATTATTGTAATATCCATATAAATCAAACAAAAATTACTAATAAGCTTACAGCGCCTAACACGCTAAGGGATAAATTCACCTGAATTTTTGCTTCCTCTTTTGATTTTTGCTTTTGATGATAGGTTGAAAACTTCTCGATATATTCATCACATAGCTCCACCTGACCTATGGCATCTGTGGTACCTATCCGCTCTGAAAACCGCATAAATTCTTTACTGAATACCGAACCTTGAGTAAAAAGTGGAGTTATTTTTCCATTAACAAACTGAATATTTTTATATCCTTGATTTTCACCGATGCAAACAAGATTATAAAAATCAGCTTTTCGGTAATTGATTTCATTTTTAAACAGATTTAAAAGGCTTATTGTTTCTTCAAGGGTTTTTGTATCTTTTTTATATTTCAGGCAATCGTATATGCCGAAAACAACAATGGAGATTGCAATTATAACAACTGCTATAAAGCTCAAAACGAAACCACTCCCTTTATTCCGCAAGGATCATTTCTGCCTGCAAGGACAACTGCTTTTTTAAATACACCTGCATTTATGAGTGTCTTGATATTGGGACGACGTATAACCTCTTCCATACTGTTTCCATGGGCAGTTGCTATAAATTCCACACCGCTGTTCACTCCTGAAAGAAGGGCTTTCGACTCCTCTTCTGTACCGATTTCATCAAGCACAATTATATCCGGTGAAAGAGTTCGCACCGCGATTTCTGTTCCGATAGCTTTAGGATAAAGAGTTAAAACATCTGTATGAACGCCAACATCAACAAAGCACCCAAAAGAACGCGAGGCTATTTCGTCTCGCTCATCTATTACTGCAGTTTTTTTAGGCACAGCACATTCCTTACCTGAATAATAGCGGCATAAATCGCGCAGAAGTGTCGTTTTCCCCGAAAGTGGCGGACCAATAATGAGAAAAGACCTACAATCACCTACCGCGTCGATAAGCGGCTTTGCGCAACCGCGAAATTCCCGGGAAATTCGTATATTTACTGAGTTAAATGAAGAAACTGAATATACAGCTCCGTTTTTCATAACCGCCCTGCCTACAACACCTGCTTTACAACCATTCCTCAAAGGAATATAGCCCTTGGCTATCATATCCTGATATGTATGAAGCGAGCGTCTTGAAAGGCAAAACACAATTTCCTGCATTGCTTTATCGTCTGTTTTTAAAAGATTGTTCAGATATGCAGTTGTAAGGAGTCCGCTTTCGGTTATGTAGTAAATAGTTTCACTGTTAAGAGTAACCGCTTCTCCGTTACGAAAACGAATCTCCTTAATTTTTTTGGTAATATCCGGTGGTATTTTTGAAAGAATATCCTTAATACTCTCAGGCAATAGTGAAATAGCATTCAAAAAGTCCTGCATTTTTATCATTCCTTTCAAAAAATTAATATTATCACTTGTCCGAAAATAGAACTGTTCTGTGGAAAAATTTTACATATTTTTCATTGAAAGAAGTTTACATATATGGTATTATTACTGTAATTATATAAAATGCATTTACTCTATTCTAAAGGATGTAACATATGAAGGAAAAAATTATAAATAATCCCGTTTTTAAGAAAGGCTTTAATATAAGATACTGCTATCTAGCTGCCCTTTGCACGGCTTTTATTATGATGGTTGTATACTACTGCTATGAGCTTTTCCCATTTGGTGAAATGACCATTCTCAGAATGGACCTTTACCATCAATACGGACCTCTTTTCGCGGAGCTTTACGAAAGAGTTACTAATCTTGATAGCTTGCTTTATTCTTGGAATTCAGGCGGTGGCGGTGCATTCCTTGGTAACTTCTATAATTACCTTTCTTCACCTACTGCCATATTTATGCTTCTTTTTGGCCACCAGAATATGCCTGAAGCAATTGCGGCAATGGTGATAACAAAATCTGCAATAGCATCCTTTACCTTTGCATATTTCATCTCAAAGAAATTCAATATCCAAAACCCCCTTACTGCCGCATTCGGTGTGCTTTACGCTTGCAGCGGTTACTTTATAGCATACTATTGGAACATAATGTGGCTGGATTCCTTCTACCTTTTCCCTCTTGTAATGCTTGGTATTGAGTACATTATTATCCAAAGAAAAATGAAGCTTTATACCATTTCGCTTGCCCTTACGCTCATAACAAACTACTACATGGGCTATATGGTGTGCATTTTCTCTGTTCTTTATTTCATTTATTGCTATCTTTCAAGCTTTACCTTTACTGAAACTTATTTTGGCAAGCTTGCAAAGAGAGAAAAAGGCGTTAAAGGCTTCTTTGCATGGGCATACAATAACCTTAGAAACAGCAAATTCTTTGACAGTGGAGTAAGATTTGCTTTTTCTTCCATTGGCGCAGCTTTACTTTCTTGCTTTGCTATACTCCCCGTTTACTTTATTCTTATGAATTGCTCTGCAACATCGGGCACATTCCCACAGGAATTCAAAACATATTTTTCAATATTCGATTTCCTTGCAAACCACCTTGCATACCTTGACCCGACAATAAGAAGCAGCGGAACTGATGTTTTACCTAACGTTTACTGCGGTATTATTACAGTTATGCTTGTTCCT
>CAJGCL010000023.1 GCA_904501675.1 Clostridiaceae bacterium | reverse complement strand
CCATTAGGCCCTGTTATAACAAGAAATTTGCCGTCTTCTACAGTGAGAGAAATATCTTTTATAATATCCTTCTCACCTTTTTCGTCGACAACATTAAAAGAAATATGCTTTAATTCTAACATAAGAGTCTCCGCTGAAATTAAGTATTTTAAGTAATCCAATTAACATAATTACTCATATTAAATTATATACAAGTAATAATATTTATTCAAGTGTTTTTGAAAAATCCTTGTTATAGTTATTTTTTTATGATATATTAATACTGATAAAATATTTTTCTGGAGGGTTCTTATGAGAAGAATTGGCGGAGACTATGAAAAAGATTTATCTCGTGAAACACTTGAAACTATTTTAAAAGATGCGGTTATGGGTGTCGCTATTGTTTCGCCTCATCCCGATGGAGTGAGGCTTGATTATACAAATGATGGCTTCTTTTCAGTTTTTGGCTATACGAGAGACGAGTATGAGGAGCTTAATCCGGAAGTTAGAATGAATCTTTTTAATCAGGCTGATTTTATTGATATTGTTTCTAAAGTGAATACGCAGTATGAGCCCGGTGAAATTATAGAATTTGAAACAAGAATAAACAAAAAAGGCGGGGAAAAGGCGTGGGCGCTTATTTCTACACGCAAACCAAGAAATGTATCAAGAGAAGATTTGGTTTTTATTTGTAATATCATTGACATCACAAATATGAAAAAACTTCAGATGCAACTTGAAGAGGAAAAGGAAAGATATGAAATAGTTGAAGAAATTTCCGATAATATGCTTTTCAACTATGATGTTGTTGCTGATGTTTTTGAGTGTGCAGCAAAGAATATACGTGGTGTAAGTTCAAGAACAAAAATTGAAAATGCAATAGAGAACTTTACATATGGTGATATTATTGACCATAGAGATGTGCCATTGTTTATTGAGGCACTAAGTAATGCATTATCAGGCAAAAAAATCAATGTTTTTGATGCTCGTATTACGAATAGCCATGGTGATGGCGTTTGGCACAGAATTAAATTTGCTGTTATTTATAACGAAACGGGAAATGCTACAAGATTTGTTGGCACAATTACCGATGTTGATAAGGAGAAGAAAGAAAGAACAAGGCTTATATCTCAGGCTGAAACCGACCAGCTTACAGGCTTTCTTAACAAACTGTCAACAAGCCTTAAGGTTTCTGAAATCCTTAAATCAGACCCTGATAATGTAGGTGCGTTATTGTTTGTTGATATTGATGACTTCAAAAAGCTCAACGATACATATGGCCACCACGAAGGTGATGATTTCCTTCGCCAGTTTTCAGGTAAGCTTTCCATACGCTTCGGTGCTAACGATACGTTAGGCAGAGTCGGTGGCGAGGAATTTGTTGTGTTTATAAGCGGCGAAGCGGACGATGAAGAAACTATCTGTCGTAAGGCAGAGGCATCGGCTGAGGATGTTTTACGCATTTGTCGTAGCATAAGGTTAGAGAATATTCCTGATAAAGAAATGACATGCAGTGTTGGTGTTGCTGTTTATAAAAAAGATGGCGAAACATACGCTGAACTTTACGAAAAAGCAGATATGGCTATGTACAGCGTAAAGAAGAGCGGTAAAAATAATTACGCTTTTGCAGAATAATTTTGAAAGGGAGCTTTCAATTGTCCGGAATAATAGATTATATCAAAGATAAAAAGGTTCTTATTCTCGGCTTTGGCAGAGAGGGGAAATCTACTTACAACTATATAAGAAAGCATCTGCCGGAAAAAGAACTTACTATCGGGGATATGAATAAGCCTCAGATAGATGACAGTAACGTAAGTCTTATTTATGACGATGATTATCTTGAACATTTAAGGGAATTTGATATTGTTTTCAAAAGCCCCGGAATTGCGTTCCTTGAAGACAATATGTACCCCGAAACAACTGAAATAACCTGCCAGACAGATATGTTTTTAAGATTCTGTAAACCAACTGTTGTAGGCATTACAGGTTCGAAGGGTAAAACAACAACATCTACGCTTATTTACGAAATTCTCAGAGCAGGTGGCGTAAATACTTGCCTTATCGGTAATATAGGTGTACCTGTGTTTGAGAAAGCGGACGAGGGCGAAGATTTAGTTGCAGTTATTGAAATGTCCTCTCACCAGTTGGAGTTTACAACTGCAAGTCCTCGCGTTGCGGTACTTGTTAATATTTATCAGGAGCATCTTGACCATTACAAAACAGGTTTTGAAGGATATGTTAATGCTAAGCTCAATATTGCTCGTTATCAGAAGCCGGGTGATAGGGTTATCTATAATCCCGAACAGAATTTAACCGGTGTTGTTGATTGGGATGAGGTTATTGTTGATGGTAACGGAAAACCTGTAACCTTTACCGATGCTCAGAATGATGAATTTGTTAATGAGCTATGGAAATCTACGGAGCATCTTAAAGGCGAACATAACCGTCAGGATATTGCATATGCTCTTGCGGCTGCCCGTGTTTTCGGTGTAAGTGATGATGCAGCAAGGCAAGCAATAAAAGGCTTTGGCGGTATTGAACACAGAATGGAATATGTTGGCGATTTCGATGGTGTTAAATACTACAACGATAGTATTGCTACTATTCCCACTGCTGTTATGGGCGCTGTGAAGGCTCTCGGTAACGTGGATACACTTCTTTTTGGTGGTCTTGACAGGGGAATAGATTATAAGGATTTTATAGATTTCCTTAATACATCAGATGTGAATAATCTTGTTGGCCTTCCTGAAACAGGACATAACATTATTGCTGAACTGAGAAAAATGGGTTGCAATAAAAATATGTTCTGTGCTGAGGATATGGCGGATGCAGTTTCAATTTGCAA
This sequence comes from Clostridiaceae bacterium, assembly GCA_904501675.1. Taxonomy (GTDB): domain Bacteria; phylum Bacillota; class Clostridia; order Oscillospirales; family Acutalibacteraceae; genus DTU089. The sequence goes on along the minus strand of CAJGCL010000023.1, from coordinate 17,282 downwards.
TGAATGTACCGAAAAAGGCATGTCATGCCTTTTCTCGCCTGCGGCAGCAAGCTATAATTTCTACAAGAATTTTGAGGAAAAGGGTAAGCATTTCAAGAAACTTGTGAATGAATTGACAAATTGATTTAGTAGGTATATAATATAGTTTACAGAATTTGTTAAAACAAAGGGAGATTATTATGAAAAAACTCTTAGCAATTGTTTTAGCTGTTGTTATGACTTTCTCTGTAGCAAGCATTGGTTTCGCAAGCTATAAGAGTGATGCGCAGTTAAGATTTGATGAAAACGGTAAGTTCAAGATTCTTGTTCTTGCTGACGTACAGACAGACTATCCTATGCAGGATGAAATGATTTTCTTCATGGAAGAAGCAATCCGTGCATCAAAGCCTGATCTTATTGTTTTCACAGGCGATAATGTTAATAACGACGACAAGAGAACATACGCGCAGATGCTTGCTCCTTGTATTGAAGCAGGTGTTCCTTACACAATGGTTTTAGGTAACCATGACCAGGAAAATTCTGGCGGTATGACAAGAGAAGAAATTGTTGCTGAATATCAGAAATATGAAGGCTTCCTCGGTTACGATGCAGATCCTTCAATACATGGTGCTGGTACACATAACCTTCCTATTCTTTCAAGCGATGGTTCAAAGCTTGCTTTCAACCTTTGGATGTTCGACTGTGGCGACTATGTACGCACTTCAGGTGGTGAATGGCTCGGTTATGACTGGGTTCGTGAAGACCAGATTGAGTGGTATAACAAGGTTCGCGATGAAATGACTGCTGAAAACGGCGGTGAGGTTGTTCCTTCTATTGCCTTCCAGCACATTATTCCTCAGGAGCCTTGCGAAAAGATTTTCCTTCCTTCAGAGGTTAAGCTTGGTGAAGCAACAATGAACTTCCAGGACGGAACAATATATTCTTTTATCCCTGATATGACACAGTACGATGGCTACCTTTTTGAGAGATGCTGTCCAAGTTACGGCAATGATGGTCAGTGGGATGCTATGGTAGCAGGTGGCGATGTTCTTGGTCTTGTTTGCGGCCATGACCACGTTAACGGATTTATTGCAACTTGTGATGGTATTGATATGATTATGGCACCAGGTTGCACATATGACTCATATTACAACAACTTCATTCAGGGTGCTCGCGTAATTGAGCTTGATGAAAGCAACACATGGGAATATTCAACATACCTTCTTACAGCTAACGAGCTTGCTCAGAATCCTGAATCTAACCTTGGCCACCACGGCGGAGACAGAAACGAGTTCAGTTACACATTCAACTACTATTTTGAGAAAATTTTTGGCTTCCTTCTTAACATTTTCAGAAATATGTTAGGCGGCATTGTAGTTGAATAATTAAATAATTATAATTCGCATATATGCAGAATGCAAAAATTCTGCATATATGCATTTTTTATGCATAAATTTTGCATATATACAATTATAATACAAAGATTCCTCGTGGTGTTATTTTTGTTCGTTTGCCACAAAACAACCAAAAAACACGTGCATTTATTGCAGTTTTGTGGCATTTTACAGAAAAAATCCACAAATAAAAATATTTGAATAAAAGTATTGACATTTTTTGTGCGAAGGTGTATAACTATGCATATCGAATGAATATTTTTTCAGAAATCAATATCTCGTTACGGAGGAAATAAATTATGGATAAGAAAAACATCAAAAAAGTAGTTCTCGCTTACTCAGGCGGTCTTGACACATCAATCATTATTCCTTGGCTTAAGGAAAACTACAATAACTGTGAAGTTATCGCAGTATCAGGTAACGTTGGTCAGGCAAGCGAGCTTGAGGGACTTGAAGAGAAGGCTATCAAAACAGGCGCTTCAAAAATTTACATCGAAGACCTTACAAAGGAGTTCCTTGAAGATTACGTTTTCCCGGGTCTTAAGGCAGGCGCAATTTATGAAGAATATCTTCTCGGTACAGCATTTGCTCGTCCACCAATCGCAAAGAGAATTGCAGAAATTGCAATTGCTGAAGGCGCAGACGCTATCTGCCACGGTTGCACAGGTAAGGGTAACGACCAGGTGAGATTCGAGCTTGCTATTAAAGCTTTTGCACCTGATATGCCAATCATTGCTCCTTGGAGAGAATGGGATATTAAATCTCGTGAAGAAGAAATCGAATATGCAGAGGCACACAATGTTCCTCTTAAGATAAACAGAGAAACCAACTACTCAAAGGATAAAAACATCTGGCACCTTTCACACGAAGGACTTGACCTTGAAGACCCAATGAACGAACCTCTTTACAATAAAGAAGGCTTCCTTGAAATGGGTGTTTCTCCTGAAATGGCTCCTGATAAGCCAACATATGTTACAATCCATTTCGAAAAAGGTGTTCCAACAGCAGTTGATGGCGTTGAAATGGGCGCAGTTGAGCTTGTTACAAAGCTTAATGAGCTTGGTGGCGCAAACGGTATCGGTCTTCTTGATATCGTTGAAAACAGACTTGTTGGTATGAAATGCCGTGGCGTATATGAAACACCAGGTGGTGCAATTCTCTACAAGGCACATTCAGTTCTTGAAAGCATATGCCTTGATAAAGAAACAGCACACTACAAAGCAATTGTTGCTCAGAAGTTTGCAGAGCTTATCTACAACGCCCAGTGGTACACACCTCTTGTAAAGGCTATCCTTGCATTTGTTGATTCAACTCAGGAAACAGTAACAGGTGATGTTAAGCTTAAGCTTTACAAGGGTAACATGATTAACGCAGGCGTTTGCTCACCATACTCACTTTATGATGCAGATATGGCAACATTTGACGAGGATGAGGTTTACGACCAGACAGATTCAGCAGGCTTCATTAACCTTTATGGTCTTCCAATCAAGGTTATGGCTAAAATGAAAGAGAAAAACGGCTTAGATAAATAATTTTAAATTTACGAATCTTTTGCACATTCGAAATAATCGGATGTGCAAAAGTAATTTTGAAAGGGTAATTTACTATGGATAAAATGTGGGCAGGCAGGTTTACAAAAGCTCTTGATAAGGAAGCTGATGATTTTAATTCATCTCTCCATTTCGACTGCAAAATGTACTGCCAGGATGTTCAGGGCTCAATTGCACACGCGCAGATGCTTGCAAAGCAGGGTATAATCACACAGAATGACTGCGAAGAAATCATAGACGGTCTTTCAGGAATTCTTGACGATATTATTGAGGGCAAACTCACTTTTGATAGCGATGCAGAAGATATTCATATGTTTATCGAAAGTGAGCTTACTGCACGGAAGGGTGATGTTGGCAAACGTCTTCACACAGCAAGAAGCCGTAATGACCAGGTTGCAGTTGATATAAGGCTTTATCTTCGTGATGAAGCCCAAAAGGTTAATGACCTTATCTATTCTCTTGTTGAGGTTATCCGCGATAAGGCAGCCGAGAATCAGAATGCTATTCTTCCCGGTTACACACATCTTCAGAGAGCTCAACCTATTACTTTTGCTCACCATCTTTTAGCTTATGCTCAGATGTTTATCCGCGATGCAGGCAGACTTTCTGATGCGGTTAAGAGAATGAATTATTCTCCGCTTGGTTCATGTGCTCTTTCAGGTACAACATACGATACAGACAGAGAGTTTGAAGCAGAAAAGCTTGGTTTCTATGGCATAATGCAGAACAGTATTGATGGCGTTTCAGACAGAGACTTCTGCGTTGAGCTTATGAGTGCATTTTCAATAATTATGATGCACCTTTCAAGATTTTCTGAGGAAATTATTCTCTGGAGCTCATGGGAATTCAAGTTTGTTGAGCTTGATGATTCATATACTACAGGCTCGTCAATTATGCCTCAGAAGAAAAATCCTGATATGGCAGAGCTTGTAAGAGGTAAAACAGGCAGGGTTTACGGCGACCTTTTTGCTCTTCTTACATCTCTTAAGGGTATTCCTCTTGCATATAATAAAGATATGCAGGAAGATAAAGAAGCTATTTTTGACAGCATCGAAACAGTTGAAAAATGCCTTAGCATTTTCGCACCAATGGTTGCAACAATGACTGTTCTTAAAGACAATATGTACTCTGCAGCGCAGAAGGGCTTTATAAATGCTACAGACCTTGCAGATTACCTTGTTAAAAAGGGTATGCCCTTCAGAACTGCATACAAAATTGTTGGACAGACTGTTGGCGAATGTATTGAGAAAAACAAGGTTCTTGAAACACTTACATTAGAGGAATATAAAGCTCACAGTGAGTTGTTTGAAGAAGACTTATATAACGAAATTTCTCTTGAGACCTGTATTTCAAAAAGAATTTCTGCAGGCTCAACAGGATATAAATCAGTTGAAAAACAGATTGAATTTGTAACGGAGTTTTTAAATGGCAAACAAGAAAGTATTTATTGATGGCAAAGCAGGTACAACAGGCCTGAGAATATATGAAAGATTAGAATCCTTTCAGGGCATAGAGCTTATTTCTTTAAGTGAAGAAAAAAGAAAAGACCCTCAGGCACGAAAGGAAGCGCTCAATGAAGCGGATATTGCTTTTCTTTGCCTTCCTGACGATGCAGCAAGAGAGTCAGTTTCACTTATAGAAAACGACAGCACAGTCGTTATAGATACATCAACTGCTCATCGAACACTTGATGATTGGGCATATGGCTTTGCAGAATTATCCTCTGCTCACAGAGAAAAGATAAAAAACTCAAAGCGTATTGCGGTGCCCGGTTGCCATGCAAGCGGATTTATAGCCCTTGTATATCCTCTTATTGAAGCAGGCGCACTCGATGGTAGCGAAAATCTTTCTTGCTTCTCTCTTACAGGCTATAGCGGTGGCGGTAAAAAAATGATTGCAGAGTATGAGGAGGTGCCTGATGAGCTTTTATGTGCTCCCAGACAATATGGTCTTACACAGAACCATAAGCATCTAAAAGAAATGGTGAAAATATCAGGTCTTAAAAATGCTCCTGCATTTTGCCCCGTTGTAAGTAATTTCTATTCAGGAATGGAAGTTACAGTGCCTGTTTTTAAATCTGATTTGAAAAACGGCTTTGATATAGAAAAAATCAAAGAGCTTTATAAGGATAAATATAACAGTCCTCTTGTTTCTTACTGCGATGATAGTGAAGAAGGCTTCCTTTCTGCAGGAATTCTTTCACGTAAGGATTCAATGATTGTTTCAGTTTTCGGTAATGAGGACAGAATTCTTCTTGTTGCACGTTATGATAACCTTGGTAAGGGTGCTTCAGGTGCAGCAGTTGAGTGTCTTAACATTGTTCTCGGTAATGAAGATACATACGGACTTGATATATAGGAGTTATTTATGAACATAATCGGTGGCGGTATTTGTGCCGCAAAGGGATTTACTGCAGGCGGTGTGCATTGCGGTATAAGAAAAAATAAATCAAAAAGAGATTTAGCTTTAATTTTCAGCGAAATTAAAGCTAACGCTGCAGCAGTTTATACTACAAACATTGTAAAAGGTGCGCCTCTTGTCGTTACAAAAATGAATCTTATGGACGGTAAGGCTCAAGCAGTTATCTGCAATAGCGGTAACGCAAACACATGTAACGCAAACGGCATTGAAATTGCTCAAAAAATGGCTCAGCTTACTGCCAAGACAATGAATATTTCTGCAGAGGATGTCGTTGTTGCATCAACAGGTGTTATAGGTCAGCCTCTTGATATTGCACCAATTGAGAATGCAATGGGTAGCTTAAAAGCATCACTCGGCAACAACAGTCTTGATGCTGCTGAAGGTATTATGACTACTGATACAGTTGTTAAGGAGGTTGCAGTTTCTTTTGAAATTGGTGGCGTTGAGTGTAAAATAGGCGGTATTGCAAAGGGCTCAGGAATGATTCACCCCAATATGGCAACTATGCTTGTTTTTATCACTACTGACTGTGCAATTTCTTCCCAGATGCTTCAGAAAGCGCTTTCAAGCGATATTCAGAACACCTTTAATATGGTAAGCGTTGATGGCGATACATCAACAAACGATATGGTTACAGTTCTTGCAAATGGCATGGCAGGTAACAAGGAAATTACCGGTGACGGTGAAGATTTCAATACATTTATGATGGCCCTTAACACAGTTACAGTTCACCTTTGCAGAATGATAGCAGGCGATGGTGAAGGTGCTACAAAGCTTCTTGAATGTAAGGTTACAGGCGCAATAGACGAAAAGAATGCAAAAATCATTGCAAAAAGCGTTATTTGTTCTTCTCTTACAAAAGCGGCAATGTTCGGTGCAGATGCTAACTGGGGCAGAGTGCTTTGTGCAATAGGCTACAGCGGTGCAGAGGTTGATGTTAATAAGGTGGATGTTTCCTTTACATCATCTAAAGGCACAATTCCTGTTTGTGTAAATGGTGCAGGTATTGATTTCTCCGAAGAAATTGCAAAAGAAATTCTTCTTGAAAAAGAAATTACAATAAATATTGAGCTTAATTCAGGTGAAGGCAACGCTACTGCTTGGGGTTGCGACCTTACATATGAATATGTAAAAATAAACGGTGATTACAGAACCTGAGGTGGAGTATGGAACTTTCAAATCTTCAGCGCGCAGAGGTTATAACTCAGGCGCTTCCTTATATTCAGAAATATCATAATAAAATAATCGTTATCAAATATGGCGGAAACGCTATGATAAGCGAAGATCTTAAAATGCAGGTTATGGAGGATATTGTTCTTCTTTCACTTATTGGTGTAAAGCCTGTTCTTGTTCATGGTGGCGGTCCTGAAATTTCAGAGATGCTTAAAAGAGTTGGCAAGGAAAGTGTATTTGTTGATGGACTTCGTGTTACCGATAAGGAAACTGCAGAAATTGTGCAGATGGTTCTTGCAGGTAAAATCAATAAGCATCTTGTTAACCTTTTAGGTGAATTCGGTGGCTCTGCTATTGGTATTTCAGGTATTGATGCTCATCTTATTGAGGCTGAGGTTAAAGATGAAAGATTAGGCTTCGTAGGTGAAGTAACAAATGTTAATGTTCAGCCTATTCTTGACCTTCTTGAAAAAGAGTATATTCCTGTTGTTTCAACTGTTGGTTGCGATAACGAGGGCAATGCCTACAATATTAACGCTGATACTGCCGCATCATTTATTGCAGGCGCTCTTAGAGCAGAACGCCTTATTACAATGACTGATATACCTGGTATTCTCCGCGATGTTAACGACCCTGATTCAATTATCAAAAAGGTAAATACGGACGAGGCTCGCCAGCTTTTTGCAGACGGTGTTATTTCAGGCGGTATGATTCCTAAGGTTCAGTGTTGTATTGATGCTATTGAAATGGGTGTTAATAAAGTTACTATTCTTGACGGCAGAGTTCCTCATGCAGTTCTTCTTGAGCTCCTTACAGATGAGGGGGCCGGTACAATGGTTAAAGGGGTAGAGTGATGAGCACTAAAGAACTTGATTCACAATATATAGCAAATACTTATGCCCGCTTTCCTATTGAGCTTGTGTCAGGTAAAGGCAGTAAGCTTTATGATAGCGAGGGCAAAGAATATATCGACATGGGTACAGGTATAGGTGTAAGCATATTCGGTGTAGGCGATGAAGAGTGGGTTAAAGCTACTACAGAGCAGCTTACAAAGCTTCAGCATACATCTAACCTTTACTATACATCTCCTTGCGCTCAGCTTGCAAAGCTTCTTTGCGAAAAGACAGGCGCAAAAAAAGTTTTCTTTTCAAACTCAGGTGCAGAAGCAAATGAGTGCGCAATTAAAGCTGCGAGAAAATATGCAGCAGATAAAAAGGGTGTAGAGTATAATAAAATAATTACTCTTAATAACTCTTTCCATGGTAGAACAATTACAACCCTTGCTGCAACAGGTCAGGAAACATTCCATAAGGATTTTCTCCCATTAACAGAAGGCTTTCTTTATGCAGATGCAGGGGATATTGACACAATAAAGAAATATATTGCAGAAGAAAAAGTTGCCGCAGTTATGATAGAAACTGTTCAGGGTGAGGGTGGCGTTGTTCCTCTTTCTCAGAATTTTGTTTCAGCTCTTTCAGAAATTTGCAAGGAAAACGACGTTCTCCTTGTTGTTGACGAGGTGCAGACAGGTAATGGCAGAACAGGTGCTCTTTACGGATATATGAAATTTGGTGTAGAGCCTGATATTGTTTCAACTGCTAAGGGTCTTGGCGGTGGTCTTCCTATAGGTGCCACAATGCTGTTCGAAAAGGCAGAAAATGTATTTGCTCCCGGTTCTCATGGCTCAACCTTTGGTGGTAATCCTGTAGCAGCTGCAGGCGCTTTGAATATTATAAGCCGTCTTGACGAAGAATTTTTGAACGAGGTTGAGAAAAAGAATGATTATATAATTTCTGAGCTTTCAGCTTGCGAAGGCGTTAAGGGTATTACAGGCCTTGGTCTTATGCTTGGCGTTGAAACAGTTAAGGATGTTAACGAGGTTCTTAAAGCTTGTCAGGAAAACGGTGTGCTTCCCATTAAAGCAAAAAACAAGCTTCGTCTTCTTCCTCCTCTTAATATTTCTTATGAGGATTTGGAAAAGGCTATTGAGATAATAAAAAATGCATGTGTATGAGGTGAAATAAAATGAATCTTAAAGGTCGCGATTATTTAAAGCTTCTTGATTTTACAAGCGAGGAAATTGAGTATCTTATAAACCTTGCCGCTGATTTAAAAGAAAAGAAAAAAGCAGGTATACCTCACGACAATCTTAAGGGTAAAAATATTGCTCTTATTTTTGAAAAAACAAGCACCCGTACCCGTTGCAGCTTTGAGGTTGCCGCAAGAGATTTGGGAATGGGCGTAACATACCTTGACCCATCTGCTTCTCAGATAGGCAGAAAAGAAAGTATTGCAGATACTGCAAGAGTATTAAGCTCTATGTATGACGGTATTGAGTACCGCGGTCATGGTCAGGAAGTTGTTGAGGAATTGGCTAAATATTCAAGTGTGCCTGTTTGGAATGGTTTAACAAACGAATTTCACCCAACACAGATTCTTGCAGACTTTCTTACAATCAAGGAACATTTCGGATACCTTAAAGGTATAAATTTTGTTTATATGGGCGATGCAAGATATAATATGGGTAATTCCCTTATGGTAGGTTGTGCAAAGATGGGACTTAACTTTACTGCTTGCGCTCCTGAGAAATATTTCCCTGATTCAGCACTTGTTGATGAATGTAAAAAAATAGCTAAAGAAAGTGGCGCTACTCTTAAGTTTGAAGAGGATCCGATTAAAGCAACAAAAAATGCAGACGTTATTTATACTGATGTTTGGGTATCAATGGGTGAGCCTGAGCTTGTGTGGGCAGAAAGAATCAACGAGCTTTCACCATATCAGGTTAATGTAAATCTTATGGAAAATGCAGGCGAAAATGCAATTTTCATGCACTGTCTGCCTGCATACCATGATAAGAAAACAGAAATCGGTAAGCGTATGTGTGAAAAATTCAACCGCGACGCTATGGAAGTTACTGACGATGTTTTTGAAAGTGAACAATCAGTTGTTTTCCAGGAAGCAGAAAACAGAATGCATACAATAAAGGCTGTTATGTATGCAACTCTGTAATAGTATCTTCAGGAGAAACTATTTTTACGAAGTTACTGTTTTTATAAAATTCAAGAATTTCTTGGCAAAACCATTCAGGTGCACCGTAGTTTACAAGAACTGCGGTGCTCTTTTTTTCTAACCCGCAGAACTCGCAGAAAGAGCGAATGTTAAAAACTTTGTTGAGAATTTCTTTATCGTGTTTGTAAAGGGGTAGGGTAAAGGTAAGCTCTTCAAGGCGCCATACTATCATTTTAAATATAAATAAAAACAGCAAGGCAATAACACCCCAAAGACTAAGTGCAAAAATTATAATATCGTTAATCATAAAAATACCTCCCGCAGTATAATATGCGGAAGGTATGTACAGAGTAAAAAACAAGGCTTGCTGTAATAGCAAGCCTTGAATCATAGGTTGTTTAATTATTTGATAAGGTCGTATGTTTTGATTGCTTCAGGGAAATCCTTTTCTGTAAGGAATCTGCCTTCAGCAAAATCTCTTGCGTAGAAGATAACCTGATCGTCTGTAACCTCAACATAAACGCCTGTACCTGGGTTGTTATATGTTCCGTCTTTGTTGTCGATACCAACAGATGGAACGTTAATGCCCTGTACGTTGTTTTCTTTATCTATAGTCTGATATGTGTAATAACCGAAGCCTGTGTGAAGATGGCCTGTAATAAAGAATACATTTTCGTAAGATGTGATAATATCATAGATTTCGTTGCTCTGGTTACCGATAGAGCCTGTGTAATCATAACCATCTTTATAGATGTATTCCGGGAGACCTTTGGTTGGCTCGCTATTTGCTGAACCCCAAGTGTTAGGGAGACCATGACCCTCTGCAAGAGGATAGTGGCAGATAACAAATACAGGGTCGCCGTTCTTTGTATACTCTTTAAGAGAAAGGTTAAGCCACTGAAGCTGCTCGCTGCTGATGAATGCATCTTCAAAGTTTGCTTCATCTGAACCAATAACTAAGAACTTATAACCATTAACGTCATATTCATAGTGAAGCTCTGTTTTGTGGTTCTCTTCAGCATTGAACTGATTCATAAAACCGGTAAAGGTTTCAACACACTGATCATACTCACGAAGACGGATATCGTGGTTACCTGCAGCCATAATAAAGTGCTTAGCAGGAATATCTCTGATATCTTCTGCAACTCGGTCAAACTCTGACTGAAGTCCGTTTTCTGCGATATCACCTGCGATGATGAATGCATCAAGATTAATCTGAGAGTTTACTAAATCCTGACTTGCTTCGATAAGGCTTGCTTCACGTGAAGGGTTGTAGCTGCAAACTTGAGGGTCGCCGGTAACAACAAATTTAAGGGTAGCATCATCATTCATCTGTCTGATAAGGTCTGTTGTGCCTGGAGTGGCAATTGAGCCTATGGACATAAGGAATGACATAAGAAGAGTCATAAGTTCAAAAAAGAATTTTTCTAAACCTACCATTTTTTACACAACCTTTTTAATCATAAATTTTTAGTATTATACCACTTATGGTAAAAATAGTCAACTAAAAATTGTGTGGGAATATTTTATTTATATTGTGTTGAAAAAAGATAATATATATGGTATCATTTCTTTGAATTATGTAATAAAGGGGAAACTCATTGTTATGGAAAGATTATATACAAGATGGGGTAAGGAGCTTAACAAAGACCTTCCTTTAAATGATTATCCAAGACCACAGCTTAAACGCAACAGTTTTATTAACCTTAATGGTGAATGGAACTACGCTATTTACGATGAATATAAAAAGTTTGGAGGCTATCAGGGCAAAATTGTTGTGCCTTTCAGCCCTGAATGTATTTTGAGTGGCGTTGAAAAATTAGTTGAACCAACAGACGTTCTCTATTATCAGCGTTATTTTGATTTCAAAAGAACAAACCACAGAGTGCTTCTTCATTTTGGTGCAGTTGATTATGAATGCACAGTAACTCTTAATAATACTGTTATTGGTGAGCATAAGGGCGGTTATCTTCCTTTTACATTCGATATTACCGCTTACGTGCTTGATGGCGAAAATGATTTAAGACTTGCGGTTAAGGATCCAACCAATACCGGTACTCAGGCAAGAGGCAAGCAGACCTTTAAAAGAGGCGGTATCTGGTACACACCTCAGTCAGGTATCTGGCAGACAGTGTGGATTGAAGAGGTTCCTCAGAACTATATTAAATCAATAAAGCTTACTCCTGATATTGATAGAGACGAGCTTAATATTGAGGTTAACTATACAGGCTCTCTTTCTGATGATATGGCGGCAATTGCTCTTGATAACGGAGAGGTTCTTGCAGGCTGCAAGCTTGAAAACGGAAAAGGTGTTCTTAAGCTTGAAAGCTACGAATGCTGGAGCCCTGAAAATCCTAAGCTTTATGACCTTAAAATAGTTGCGGGTAACGACCAGATTGAAAGCTATTTTGGTATGAGAAAGTTCAGCATCGGTAAGGATGAAAAAGGATTTTCACGTTATTTTCTTAATAATAAGCCATATTTCTTCAACGGCCTTCTTGACCAGGGCTATTGGAGCGACGGTATGTATACCGCTCCAAGCGACGAAGCTCTTATTTATGATATTCAGATAATGAAGGATTTAGGCTTCAATACATTGAGAAAGCATATTAAAATTGAGCCACTTCGTTGGTATTACCATTGCGACCGCCTTGGTATGATTTGTTGGCAGGATATGATAAACGGTGGCGGAGAATATAACTTCCTCGCTATTGGTACAATGCCTGCTCTTGCAATGATTTTCAATAACAAGCATGTAGGTAAAATTTCTGACGATAAGAGACACTACGGCTATTTTGCCAGAAAAGACCCTGCAGGCAGAGCTGAATATTTCGAAGAATCTGCAGAAATGATAGATTTACTTTATAATGTAACCTCTCTTGCATTGTGGACTCCTTTCAACGAGGCATGGGGTCAGTTCGACAGCGTTAAGGCTTGCGAATTCTACCGCGAAAAAGACCCAACAAGGCTTATTGACCACGCAAGCGGTTGGGTAGACCATGGTGCAGGTGATGCGAACAGCTTCCATATTTATTTCACACCATTCTTATTCCCTAAATACAATAAGGATGATGAGCGCCCTATAGCTCTTACAGAGTTTGGTGGTTACTCATACAAGATTGATGGTCATTCCTTCAACAAAAACAAATTCTTCGGCTACAGAAAATACTATTCTCAGGAAAAGTATGATGAGGCAGTAAGACATCTTTATGAAGACAGACTTTTGAAGTGCGTTAAAAATAAAGGTCTTTCAGCTCTGATTTATACTGAGGTTTCTGACGTTGAAGATGAATGTAATGGTCTTCTTACTTATGACCGCGAGATTGTGAAAATCACACCTGAGGTTATGAAAGAAATCAACGCTAAAATGAAATATTAATTAAACTGAGCCGAAACATTGTTTCGGCTTTGTTGTTAGAGAGGTCTATTCTATGGATGTTTTAAAGGTTAGTTCATATAAACAGAAAATGATAGAAAGTTTTCCTTTAGATTGCGAAATCAAGTCGGTTTCAATCAAAAATGAAAACGAGATTTATGCCGGCACCGATAAGGGTCTTAAAAGGCTTAAAGATGGTGTGTGGCAGGATTACTGCGACGATAAATTATATAGCATTGTTTATTGTGATGGTAAGGGCAGAGTGCTTGGTGCATTCGAAAATAAGGTTTACGTTATAACAGATAAGGGCGCAGAACTTCTTTTTGAGTTTATAAGTCAGGTTACAGATATTAAGTTTGATGAGAAGCTTTACGTTCTTACCGCTACCCACGTTTATATTGAAACAGAGGATGAAGATAAATTCTTCAACTTAGGCGGATTAGAGCAAGAAGGTTTGCATCTTGCAGTAGGTAGTGGCAGAGTTTGTGTTGCAGATAACAGATGTATTCAGCGTATGGAAGGCAAGCGCAGAACATGGCGTTGCATTTTCCCTGATCATAGCACAATGCCTAAAATTGATATTCAGTGTATTGCATTTGATAAAAACGGCTATCTTCTTGTTGGTGCAAAGGAAGGTCTGTTTATTTACGATTACAGAAGCGGTTGGTACTCAAAAGAGCTTATCAGCGCCTTGCCTGAAGAGAGTGTGCTTTCAATTTGCGTTTGCGATGATGGCAGCTTCCTTTTAGGTACAGATGCAGGTGCAATAATTATCAGAAACGGTATGAAAAAATACCTTCCTGCTACAAGATATGCTTACGATACAGATGTTACAGGCGTTACATATTTTAACGATTCTCTTTACACAGTATCAAAGGGTGGTATTAAGAGAATTTATGAGCAGGAAATGACCCTTGAAGATAAGGCATGGCATTTGTTCCGTGAAACAGAAAAATACTTCCCACGTAAGGAAGGCTATGTTACATGGATAAGCAAATTTGATGGCACAGATACATCCCACATTACCGATAACGACGGCTTGTGGACTCAGTGTTATATTGGTGCTCTTGCTATGTGCTATTCTTTAACTAAAAACGAAGAAGTTCTTAAAGCCGCAAGACGCTCAATGAACGCTATGCTTTTCTTAACAAGAGCTCCTGAAATAAAAGGCTTTACCGCTCGTGCGGTACGCTACCCTGATGAAGCAAATTGGGGTAAGGGTATTGATAAAACAGGCATAATCGGTCAGGAATGGCACCGTTCATCTGACGGCACATATGAGTGGCTTGGTGAAACCTCAAGCGACGAAATGACAGGCCACTATTTCGGCTTCTGCCTTTACTATGATTTATGCGCTACAGAAGAGGAAAAGGCTGAGATAAGAGATGCAGTATGTGCTATAACAGACCATATTCTTGAAAATGACGGTTATCTTATAGATTGCGACGGTAAGCCAACCTCATGGGCATGCTGGAATGAAACTGCTCTTAACACAGACAGTATGTGGACTTGGGAAAAGGGCGTGAACTCTCTTGAAATGCTTAACTTCCTTAAGGTTTCATACCATATGTCGGGAGACAAAAAATATCAGAGGAGATATGAGGAGCTTATCAAGGAGCACCATTTCCTTATAAATGCAGCTTTCCATAAGCGTGCTGACGGCCATACCTGCCATATTGACGACAACCTTGCAATGCTTAATGCAATGTGCATTTTAAGACTTGAAAAAGACCCTGCTATAAGACAATATCTTCTTATGGGTCTTGCTTCTCACTTTGATTACGAAAGAATTGAGGATAATCCATACTACGCATTTATTTACAGAGCTTTCACTCAGGCACCATGCGATATGGATTCGTGCGTGAAGCATTTGCAGGATTACCCATACGATATTAAAAACTGCCGTATGATTAACAGTAAGCGTAAGGATTATGAAATGACAGATGAATCTGTTTATTGGATAGGTACTCAGCAGCTTAAAAAGCCATTTGGTTGGGATGAAAGACCTTGGAATAAACTTGGTATAAATCCATTTGGTATAGATGGCGGAAGCCCTGACAGAAGTGATAATGGTATGTCGTATATCTTTATTTACTGGCTCGGAAGATTTTTAGGACTTATTGAATGATAGAAAAAGCGCTTGCTTCGGCAAGCGCTTTTTATTGTTGTTAAACCTATTGGAATTATATTTAGTTCATAGCGTCAACTATCAATTTTACGTGGTCGTAAACGTATTGGTTTGCATCGTCGCCGTGCTCGCCTATAATCTGTACTGTACCGTTGCCAACGATTATACCGTCGGCAGAGGTTTTGTATTTAACAGAAGAATATGCAGAGTTATTGCTTACTGCTACAACAACAGGTGTATCTGTAACAGATTTTATTATGTCAACAATCTGAGGAACATCTGTTATTGTTTTGCCGTCAAACGCTTTGTTTTTAGATGGTGCAAGCAAGTAAATGTAGCCTGTAGCATCTTTAGCGATTTCTTTGATTCTTTCTTCTGTTGATGGTACGATTATTGAAATAATGTCAACATCATATTTATCAGCAACATCCTTAACCTCGTTCTTTTCCTCGTAAGGCATATCCTGAACAATTATTCCGTCAACACCGCACTCCTTGCAACGAGCGAAAAATTTATTGTAGCCGTATTTAAAAAGTGTGTTAAGGTAAGCAACAAAAACTATGGGAAGAGAAACTGTTTTTGTAACATTCTTTACCATGTCAAAAACCATATCTGTTGTGCAACCGCCTTCCTGAGAGAGTGCACGTATATTTGCTTCCTGAATCATTTGTCCTTCAGCAACAGGGTCGGAGAAGGGGATGCCGATTTCAATAATTGCCGCACCGGCATTTGCCATTTCTGTTATATATTCTTCGGTTTTCTTTAATGTAGGGTCGCCTGCGGTTAAAAAGCCTAAAACTGCTTTTTTGCCGTCAAATGCAGATTTTATTTTACTCATGCAAATCAACTCCTCTGTAGCGTGCAATTGCGGCAACGTCCTTGTCGCCTCTGCCTGAAAGACAGCAGATAATTATATCATCCTTGCTCATTGTAGGTGCAATCTTCATAAGGTGAGCTACCGCATGAGAAGATTCGATAGCGGCAATAATACCTTCTGTTTTTGCTATATATTCAAAAGCATCTACTGCTTCGTCATCTGTAACAGGAGCATATTCTGCTCTGCCTATATCTTTAAGGTAAGCGTGCTCAGGGCCAACGCCAGGGTAGTCAAGACCTGCGGAAATTGAATAAACAGGAGCGATCTGACCATATTCATCCTGACAGAAATAAGATTTCATACCATGGAAAACGCCAACTGAGCCTGTTGCCATTGTTGCGGCAGTTTTATCTGTATCTGCACCAAGGCCTGCAGCCTCGCAACCAATAAGCTTAACGTCTTTATCGTTTATGAACTCATAGAACATTCCCATTGCGTTACTGCCACCGCCAACGCATGCCATAACTGCAGTTGGGAGTCTGCCTTCTTTTTCAAGAATCTGTGCCCTTGCTTCGCGGCTTATAACGCTCTGAAAATCTCGTACAATCATTGGGAATGGGTGAGGACCCATAACGGAGCCTATAACATAGAGAGTATCTTCAGTACGCTTTGCCCACTCGCCCATAGCCTCGTTAACAGCATCCTTAAGAGTCATTGTGCCGCTTTCAACAGCGTTTACCTTTGCGCCTAAAAGCTCCATTCTATAAACATTAAGAGCCTGACGGATAGTGTCCTCTTTACCCATAAAGATTTCACATTCAAGGCCTAAAAGAGCCGCCGCAGTTGCAGTTGCAACACCATGCTGGCCTGCTCCTGTTTCTGCAATGATTCTTGTTTTGCCCATTTTCTTTGCAAGAAGAGCCTGACCTAAAACGTTGTTGATTTTATGAGAGCCTGTGTGATTCAAATCCTCTCTCTTAAAATAAATCTTTGCTCCGCCAAGGTCCTTTGTCATCTTCTCTGCGTAGTAAAGAAGAGATGGTCTGCCTGCATATTCTTTTAATAATGTGTTTAATTCATCATTAAAATCCTTGTCGTTTTTATAAAATTCATAAGCCTCTTCAAGCTTGTGGATTTCATCCATAAGAATTTCGGGGATGTACTGCCCACCATGAATTCCGTATCTGCCTTTAGACATATAAAAGCCTCCTTGTTTTCGGTATGTGTTATGCCGAAAATAAAAAGTCCTCGACAATAACACTTGCTATTGTCAAGGACGATAAATCATAATTACCGCGGTGCCACCTTGATTTGTGTAGTACACACACTTTACAGAGTACTATCATACTCCCGGCTACTAACGTAAGCCAACACGTCTTGGAATACTCGGAAACCCTTTGACCAAGCCCTCAGCGGTCCATTTGATAAACTGCGT
>CAJGCL010000022.1 GCA_904501675.1 Clostridiaceae bacterium | reverse complement strand
GGTGTTTTGTGAATTTATTATAGCAAAGCGAAATCAAAAGTAAATAGATTTTTATACAAACCCGAGAAAAAGTTTTTCTTAGGTTTGTTTTTGTTTATTAATGTGGTATAATAAATTAAAAGTATATAAACCAAGGAGAAATAATGAACATTACAGGTGCTATATTTGATTTTGACGGAACTCTTTTTGATTCAATGCATGTGTGGAAGGGTATACGCTACAAATTTTTTGAATGGATTGGTATTGAATTAACAGAAGAGGATAAGGCGGTATTTAACGGTCTTTTTCTAAGGGAATCGTTTCTCTTGGCTATAGAGCGATTTGGTCTTGAGCAGACATATGAAGAGCTTCTGTCAATGCTGTTTGAATATATTAAGGCACGATACCTTGAAGAAACTGAGCCTAAAAATGATATAATAGAATTTCTGGAAAAGTTAAAATCAAAGGGCGTTAAAATGGGTATTGCCACTGCAACAGGTGAGCCTGCGCTGATGGCAGTTCTTGAAAAATATAATATGACCCACTATTTTTCTGCAATATATTCCACATATACTGTAGGAGCATCTAAAACGGAGCCTAAGGTTTATGATGTTGTGCTTGAAGCTTTAGGCACAGGAAAAGAAACAACATGGATTTTTGAAGACGCTATGTACGCCGCAAAAACAGCTAAAGCAAACGGATATAATGTTGTAGGCATCTACGATGAAAGTGAAGCTGAGCAGGTCGAGCTGAAGAAGCTTGTTGATATTTATATTAATAATTACAGTGAGCTGCATATTGAAGAATAACTAATATGTACCGTAGCTGAAAAAACTAAATAAGTTTATGTATAACAAAACACCGAACAGGCTTTTATACCTGTCCGGTGTTTTGTTATGTTTAATTATGCACAGCAGTAAATATAGGTGCTTGAAATAAGTGTAGACTCTTCAAAATCGCATCTTGTGCAAGAAGAGTAATTATATGTTCTTTTTAAGCATCTTGGGGCTGTTGCACGCGCTTTATGTGTGATTGTATATGTTGTAGTTGTTTCAAGCTTGTGGCCGAAAAGAGAGCAGGTTATTCCGTATGTGGCTGTACCATCATCTTCCGGTGCGCCATTAAGGAAGTGTGCTGTTGCTTTTTCTTTAAAGTCGTCAGAAAGGTTGTCGTCTTCAAAATAAACCTCAATATGTGCATGCGGTTCTTCAACCTCTGCAGCTGAAGCCGGCATTGCAAAAAGGCTTGCTGAAAGTGCTAACACCATAAGTATTGCTAAAAAACGTTTTGTTTTCATTTTTATTCCTCCAGATTTTCAATTATCTCAAGAAGAATTTGCTCATCAGTACCGCCAATACTATAGTAATTACCCTTATGTTCAAAATATATCTGAATGTTATTTGAATCACTCATTCTGTCAATATAACAAGTAAGGGAATTAATAACAGTTGTTTCTTTTACGTTGTTCTTTATTTCTTGCGGCAATAAAGTTTCCAGCATTATTTCATATGATGTAATTGTGGAATTAAAAGAAACAAATATTGTTTTGTCAAGCTTTATTAAGCTGATATTTATAATATTTATATCACTAGGTAGTTTATTAGGTAACAATACATCATAGTTTTCATTAGCATAGAAATCAATTGTGTTTGTATAAATGAAAGTTTTTCCGTAGATACCGAATTCCTCATTACCTTCTGTGAAATTTTCACCAACAGGCGTGTTATGAACAGAACCGAATTTTTCGTTCATGATACTGTGCCAGTAGTCGACAAACCGACCCGATGTTATAACAGCTAAAAGAGTACATAAAATTGCAATTATTGCGGCTATAAGCAAAATCTTCCTCTTTTTAATTTTCTTTTTCTTATTTTGTTGGATTGCTTTGAAATCTGCAACCTTAACAAAAGGTATTTTTCTGACCAGTTCTTCAATTTCTTCGTTACTCAGAGTAAAGTTTTTGCCTTGCAATTCAAGAATAAGCTCAACGCAAACCTCAATGAAATCAGCGTCTATCTCCTCATAAGGCTTTTCCATTTCCGTATTCAGCACGGCGTAAAGATGCTCTATAAGTTGATTTTTATTGCTTTCCGGATTGTTCACAGTAACTTTCACTCCTTTCATTTTTTTACCCCCTTCACTTATATATGTCAAAAAAGTGAAAAGGCAACAAATTTTTTAAAAAAATTTTCAGAAAAAGAGTTTTAATATAAGCTGACCTAGCGAACAAAGCACTAAGAATTCCATTACCTCCAGCTTTTTGTTGAGGCGCGAAACCATAACACTGACATTTTTGCGGTTAGTATTCAATTCCTCTGCAATTTGGCTATGTGATTTGTTTTCAATGTAGTGCTTTTGATAAAGAATTTTTTCCTTCTCGGTTAGCCTCTCGTAAACCATGTTACGTAAATTTTCAATATCAAGGTTATCAAAATAGTTGTTCTTTTCAAGCAAATCGCATATGTTTGCGGTTTCATCTTCAATATCGAAATTTTCAAGGGTTATGTAATTCGTTTCCTTTTGAAGCTTTCGGTTATGCTCTTTGGTTTTCAGGTCAGCAGTTTTAAAAAGCCAGCCCTTAATGTTTTTGTCATCAAGAGTATCGCATTTCTGCTGAAAAAGAAGAAAAACATCCTGAGCTATATCCTTAGCATCGTGAGCGTTGTGATTGAGTCTTGTAAGGCAGAATTTGTAAACCGATTCGTAATGAGTTTTAGCAATCAAATCAGCTTTGATTTTATCAATCACAGCTCCACTCCCTTTCCATTACTTTTATTAATAATATAAAGTATATCATAAAAGGAAAAATATTCAAGAAGTGAGTTGTTTTTTTCGGCTTTTGTGAAAACAAAAAGTTCAGTATAAATTTTTTAGTTTTATAAAAATTTTAAAAAAATATGTTGCCTTTTCAGAATTCTGACATATATAAATAGACAGGTGAATCTGTCTGCCAAAGGGAAGGCAAAAAAGGGTATGATATTTAAATTTGATATTCGGCGCGGCTCCGTATGATTGCCCTGTGCGGCTTTGCCTTCCCTGTTTTTATAAAAACGTAATAAGTCGGATTGCAAAATAGATAAAGTTTATTTATCGCAAAAACAAAAAGAGTAATACCAAACGGTATTACTCTTTTTATGGTCGGAGTGAAGAGACTTGAACTCCCGACATCCTCACTTCGTGCCTCTTGTGGTATCCAAAATCGTTGGTCGCTCCTGTTCGTCGCTAACGATTTTGACCACTGCGCCTATGAACACTCCCTGTTTCTGCCGCCGGCAGCGGTCGTGTTCATAGCCCAAAGCAGGAAACCTGCTTTGTGAGCAGTTAGTAGAAAGATAAAGTTTATTCATTGCAAAAAATAAAAGTTCCAACCTAATGGTTGAAACTTTTATGTGGTCGGAGTGAAGAGACTTGAACTCCCGACATCCTGCTCCCAAAGCAGGCGCGCTACCAACTGCGCTACACCCCGAAATGCTATCGTGTCCGACAACTGCTAAATTATAATTGATAATTATAAAAAAGTCAATAGTTATTTTGAAAAAATATTGATTTGTGTTGGAATATTATTATTGTAAAATATTAACAAATGTGGTAGTATTAAAATGTATAAGCATATATGCTTTCCAACATGGTGTTTTTATGGAGGTAATGGTATGAAAAAAATTGTTTCAATTGTTTTGGCGCTTTGCCTTACAGTTGCGTTGGCGGTTCCTGCTTTTGGTGCTATCAATGTTGATAACGGCGACGTTTCCTTCGCTGTTGCATCAGACTTGCACTATAATGTACCGGAAGAGGAGTTGGAATGGTATTCTGAGGACCCGATTTACGGCTACGCTAACCGTCGTGCTGCAATGGAAAATGAAAGCGGTCTTATTATCGACGAGTTTTTGAATCAGTGTGCGGTAGATGACAATGTTCAGTTTGTGCTTATTTCAGGCGACCTTGCTGATAACGGCAGAAGCATTCCTGAAGAGCATTTTGCAGTAGCTGAAAAGCTGGCAAAATTTGAAAAGGATACCGGCAAGCAGGTTTATGTTATACCCGGTAACCACGATTTCGGTAACCTTGGCGAGTATTGCGAGGTTGATATTGAAAGATTTGTAGATATATATGCTGATTTTGGTTATAACCAGGCTCTTACAAGAGTTGAGGGTACAGGCTCATACACCGCAGACCTTGGCGGAAAATACCGTCTTATTGCTCTTGACAGTAATGATCCGGATAGATCAACTGAGGACGGTATGACGGAGGAAAGAGTTCAGTGGGTTATCGACGAAGCTAAAAAAGCTAAAGATGATGGCAAATATCCTATTCTTATGATGCATCATAACCTTCTTGATCACCTTCCTGTTCAGCGCGTTCTCAGCCATGATTTCATTATAAGAAATCATGAGGTTACAGCAGAGCGTTGGGCAAATGCCGGTATCAAGCTTGTTTTCTCAGGCCATGAGCACTGCAGCGATGCTACATCAAAAACAAGTGCATTAGGTAATGTTATTACAGATTTTGCAACAACCTCTCTTACCATGTATCCGTTACAGTACAGATATTTTGAAATTACAGATACAACTATCTGCTACGATGTAAGAACAGTTGATTCTATTGATACAGATACACTTCAGAAAAATGTTAAGGGCTATTCAAAAGAGCAGATTGATGCTATGAATAACGGTCTTAACGCTTTTGCAAAGCAGTTCCTTAAAAATGGTATTGAATACAGGCTTGAGCTTGGCTTTACTGATGAGAAGTTAGGTATTAAGCCTGGTGATATTTACTATGACGTTGTAAGAGCAGTTATTGATGAGCTTACAGTTGCTCTTAATGACCCGTTATATGGAGAAGGCGGTATTCAGGAGCGCGCTGCAGCAGAAGGTATTGAAATTCCTGACAGTGATTATGTAGACGGTTGGGATGTTGCCACAGACCTTGTTGCCGCTCACTATGCAGGTAGCGAGAATTATCCGTTGAGTGAGCGAGATGTTAAGATTCTCTTTACTACGCTTGCTTATATTATCAGATGTGAGCTTGCAACATTGGAAGACCAGACTGTTGTTTACGACTGGATAGAGGCAGTTGTGCTTGCAACAAGCGGTTCTTTAGGCGGCGATGAGATTTTAAATTCTACGTTCCCTGATGGTCAGGTTACACCTGCAGAATATTTTGCACTTGCTCTTCTTTCTCCGCTACTTCAGTCATTTACTGTTGATGATGAGGTGGATGATAACACAGGTTATATCGGCGGTTACGGTAATTCAAATAATCTTGAGAATTTTGGCGCAGGCATCTTTATTGGTTTTAGTGATTTTATAGAAAGAATTATGATTATATTTGACTACATTCTTAAGGCCTTTGGTGCGTTTGTAGTAGTATAATGGTGGTGCAACAATGACAGAAATTCCTGAAATCTTTTCTGTTCTCGATGAGAATGGTGAAGAAATAAAATGCAGAACTATTCTGATGTTTACAAGTCCTCAAAGCGAAAAGGACATTGTAGTGTATACAGATGATACCGTAAATGAAGATGGCTTGGAAAACATTTACGTTTCATACTATTGCTACGATGATGAAATTCTTCGACTTCTTGATATAGATAATCAGGACGATTGGGCACTTGTGCAGGAGGTTCTTGCAGAGGTAACAGAAGATGAGGAAGAGGCGTAAGCCTCTTCTTCTTTAATATGAGGTTGTTTATGTCTATCGAGATAATAAATCAGGTAAGTAAAACTTTTTTTGAGCCTATTGAGAAAAGACGCACGTCATGTAGGGGAATAGTTATAAAAGACGGCAAGGTGCTTCTTTCCCACGAATTGAAGAAAGATGTATATATGTCGCCGGGCGGTGGTCTTGAAGAAGGCGAGAGTCTTGCAGAATGTTGCAAGCGCGAAATTCTTGAGGAAACAGGTGTTATAGCGTCTGTTGGAGAGCAGGTTTTTACTATAAATGAATATGTTTTCAATGAATTATACATTGCTCACTATTTTATTTGTAGCCCGACAGGTGAGGGAGAAGCCAGCCTTACTCCAACGGAAATTGACCACAAAATGGTTCCTGAATGGATAGATATTGAAAAAGCAATTGAGACTTTTTCTCATTATCCCGAAAGAACACCCGACCACGAAAGTTTATATTTAAGAGAATATACTGTATTGACAAAATTAAAAGAGAAAGCAGTCCTTTGATTGCTTTCTCTTTTTGCAACATATCGTTGCTTTACTATAGCCGAAAAGAGTTGCTGTTTATAATATAGTGAATGCAGATGTCAGTTTTACCAGCAGAACAGGTTGTTTTAGATATATATGGATAGTAAAAAAAGAGCAAGTCGAAAGACTTGCTCTTTTTGGCGCGCCGGAAGGGACTCGACGGGCTCTGCCCGTCACTCGCTTCGCGAACACCCGATTATGTTCGGCTTCGCCGAGTGGGGTTCGAGTCCCAGGTAATTGTTTTTGGGACAAAATAAAAAAACAGCACAACTGATGTTGTACTGTTTCTTGTGGCGCGCCGGAAGGGACTCGAACCCCTGACCTTCTGGTTCGTAGTTTTATAAGTGGTGTTTTAAGTTATTTTGTTTTAAGTTACACAAATCCATAAAAACCCTTTATGTATCAAGGGTTTTTAATGATAATTTAACATCGTTTACATTCAATAATTGGTATTTCAAAACACCCTGAAAATTTACTAATATGGAAAAGTGTTAGAAAAAGTGTTAGAAAAAGGTAACGCTATCATTAAATCTGTCATTCAATCTGCTGTGGCATTAAGTTTGAAATGTTTGATTAATTCAGGGATTTGAAACCCCTGTGCTACACTATAACAAACCGACCTGTACTTTTCATAAATGTATAGTGGGTTTGCACATTTTCAATTAATAACCATAGCTTAGAAATTACAAGTATCGCACTTGTTTTTATTTAATATGAGGATTAGGTACAACATTTAAACTTTTCTATGAAAAGCTTCAAGGTATTTGTAACTATTTTGTTGTAATACTATAGAAATAAAGAACGTTTGCAAAGTTGGTTGCCTTTAGTGCTTATAAATGCACACTCGTTAAAAATTGAATATTACACTCATGGAATATTAGCTCAATCGTGATGAGTGCTTGACTGGTAGTCAAGGGTTCAGTCCCTCTGCTCCACCATAAAATCCGTAATTATTTTGATTGCGGATTTTTTACAATATCGTTCAGAACAATTGTGTTTACCTACTTTGTTTGTGTTGGTATTCTTACATCCGTTGCAAACCGCCTGCTCCTATGATATAATAAATCAACAAATTTTTTTGCGATGTTTCAAAGAGAGGAGCACCAATGAAAGTTCAGGTTGGAACAATTTTAGAGTTAGAATCAAATAATTATACAATTACTGAATGGATTGATAACGGCGGAAATGGCACTGTGTGGAAAGCCGAAGTAAATGGTGATTCTTGCATATATGCTGTAAAACTCTTGAATAATGGAAATGATAAAAACAAAATAAAACTTGCTCGATTTGAACGAGAATGTCAGTTCTGTAAAAAAGCCGATAATAAGCATATTGTCAAAATTTTTGATTATTTTGCAGAAGAAGGCAAAGCGTATAGTGTTATGCCGTATTATTCAAGAAATCTTCGTTCTATTATTGCTGAAGAGAATGATTCGTTTGTATTGTTGGACTATATTATTCAGTTGTGCGAAGCTATTCAGTTTATTCATAATTATGGTGATGGTATTATTCATAGGGATTTGAAACCAGAGAATATACTTGTAGATGATAAAAATACATTGGTTTTGACCGATTTTGGCATTGCACATTTTGAGGATTCCACAAAAACCAAAACAAGGGATTGGTTAGGCAATCGTCGCTATGCCGCCCCGGAACAATTAGCAACAGATGATGTCACTACTGCTTGTGATATATATGCTCTTGGAAGAATTATAAATGAGCTTTTTACCAAACAGAATCCATCTGGAGAAGATTTTTTAACAGTTGCAGATAAAAATCCACTTCTGTTTCCATTGGATAGTATTGTACAGAAATGCAGAATTCAAAACCCAGAACTTCGTCCTAATATTGATGAAATATTAACGGAATTATATTTGCTTGAAGGTGAAATAAAGGATAAAATTGAAGACATTAAAACATCAATCTATCCTATAGAAGATACTGGTTATTCCGAAGATGAAGAAGATGCGATTATAACACAAGCAACGCAGGATATACTTTTAGCAGAGTACATTTTTGAAAACTTACCTGATGAAAAATTGGAAGAACTTAATACTATTTATCATCGTAATATATTATATGATGTTGATGGCTCTATACAAAATTTGCTGTTCCAGACTTTTGTGTTAGATTACTGTTTTCATAAATTTAAATCTGAATCTAATTCGTATATCAATGGACAATCATACGAAGCATTGAACCTCGATGTCCCAAAGGATAAAGCATTATACGATGAATTAAACACTATTTTGGATAACCATAAAATTCCATACGTTTACAGAGATATAACGGCACGTATTAAGAAATTCTTCTGTTCATGTTGCAACTATCATTGTGTAGAGTTATTGAGAGATATTAAAGATTTATGC
Organism: Clostridiaceae bacterium; assembly: GCA_904501675.1. GTDB lineage: Bacteria > Bacillota > Clostridia > Oscillospirales > Acutalibacteraceae > DTU089. Next base: position 11,621 of record CAJGCL010000022.1, on the reverse strand, counting down.
AGTCATGAAAGTCCTGTGATAAAAGCTCCTATTTTACACATTGTATATATTCTTAGAAAATATTTAGCAAAAGAAGACTTAAGAGAAATAGTTTTTTTAGACTATATAACTATTAGTTGGGAATCTGAGCCTGATATTAAATTCGAGCAATCGGAAATTTATATATCATTAGACCAAGAAGAAATAAAAATACTAAACACTCTTGCGGAGCAATATGATGTAATTTATGCTAAAGCTGACTTTAAACATTATTATGTAAGGTTCAAAACAAGTGATGCGTTTGAGAAATTTAAAAATTATGCTCTTGAGTTATCACGCCCATACTATATTTTTGAAGGAGATGTTGAAAAGGTTATCCGGGTTAGGCGTAAATATCGTAATATTGTTGAATTGGAGCCGTTGGACTCGTTTGACATAACAAATACATTGGCGAAAATCTTAGGATTAAGAAATGATTATTGAGTAAATGTAAAAAAGACTGAGCAGGGTTCAAAATGAACTCTGCTTTTTTATGCCACTTCAGCAATACCCCCATTAACTGATCAACTGAAGGCGTTTTTGTGTATATTGGAAAAGAGAATTAACAGGTGAACATCCCAAAGCAACAAATCTCAATAATGTGTGGGATATTAGCTCAGCTGTGATGAGTGCTTGACCAACAATCAAGAGTTCTTGGGTTCGCTCCCCCCATAATGGACATATACGAACGCTTTATATTGAGAAGAAGGTCTTTGCCGTTACTGAAGAAATACCACCCTAACCTTGATCTGATTGTATGGTATTTTAATAAAATCTATTTAGTATTAAAAATTTCGACTGTTTTGGTTTTGATTTACTATGTTCTTCAAAAACATCTTGCATTTGACTGTTTATTGTGGTATCATAATTGGGCATTTTGAAAAAACACTTGAAAAAAATGTCGAATAATGGTAGAATACATGTGAAAGATTACATATCAAAGACAGTGAGTGCTTAACGCGTAACATTTCTCACCGAGATATGCTAAATTGTCTGTCCCGTAAGTGTAATCTTACGGGGCTTTTGTGTTTTCAATACAAATTCAAACGGATCGTGAGGTTGTCAATTGAATAATGGAAAAAAAGAATGTCTTTGGAAAAGACTGTTTAAATATAAAAGATCACTTGTTGTCTACGCGATAATTATAGTATTGTCTCTTGTGCTAAGTTTTATTTTTATTAAAACTGGAGATTCAGCTGTTGCTGAAAAAATAAAGGCGTTTGTTTCCTTTGCTGTTGGAATATCGGGAACAATGGCGAGCCTATATTCTATATTTGTTTCAGCAAAAAGCGATTTGGAATTGAATGATGAAAAAAAAGCGCGCGAAGATTTTTTCAAAAAGCTTGATGAAAGGCTTGGGCATATTTCAGATAATACAGATTATATAAAAAATAATGTAGAAAGTGTTCTAAATAATAATGCTATTAAAGATGTTGCTGTCTGCTACAATATGCAACCAACTGATGAATCAAGTAATCCGGATGGTACTCCTGATACATCCGATACAAATGTCACTTCTTCTAACACTTGGAACTCTAAGGATAAAAGTAAAGAAACTGATGTTAGATAGTGAATTTAAGTTGTAAAAATGAGGTGTAATATATTATGTGCATGAAAAATGTAAATTTAACAGTAACATATGCTGACGTAATTGGTAATAAGGAAAATAATACGATTTCATTATTAAATATTAATAAACCATTTACTGTTACATATGATCAAGAAAAAAACCGTGTTATTGAAAAACTTACTATGGCGCTATTCATTAATGCGGTTGAACCAAAGGGAAAACAGAGCTTAGAAGAATCAGATCCAAGAGTGAAAATGATTTTTAGTAAAAAGTATAGATTCGGATTAAGGCTTACAGAATCTCATTCTGGTGTTTTTACAGATTTAGGTGAATTTTCTCTATGTCCAAATGATACTATAATCACAGATGCAACATGTTGTGATATATTTAAACATACACGGTTATGTGTTTTTGATAATATTAAGTTACCAAAACAACATGATAATGAGTTTTTCGTTATCAAACTTTTAATTAAGCCTATACTCGACGAAGAAACACATAATGATGATTGGATTGTACAAACAGTTTGTCCCATATCTTTTACAGAAAAAAAAGAGTCTTGATTATCAAGACTCTTTTTATATTCAAAATTAAAATCACAATGCAATTAATATGTTTTTGTTTATAAATTTCATCTACAACTCTGTTTACGACAATTTTTTCCATCAATCATATGTTATTATTGAATTCAATATGATGAAAGGTGATTTTATGAGTATAAAAAACATTAATATAACATTAACCTATGCAAATATAGTTGGAGACACAGTTTTGAATACTATTTCTTTTTTTAATATTGAGAAAAAGCATTATGTAAACATTAAAAGCAATAATAGATATATTCATTCCTTACAATTGGTTATTTTTATAAATGCTATACAAAACAAAAAAGAAACTTCAACAAAAATTGATCCCAGAAAGAAAATATCATTTAGCGAAAAATATGTTGTAAGAATAAGGCTTTCTGAAGAAATTAGTAAACAATTTACAGATTTAGGTGAGTTTGTTATCTTTCCAGAAGAAACTAGAACAATCTCTTTTGATGGCTATGAGATTTTCAAACACACACGCTTATGCATATTTGAAAACATAATCTTACTAGATAAAAAGAGCAATGAATCTTTTTTTATAAAAGTATTAATAAAACCGTTAAATAATAATTCAAATGATAAGAACACATGGATTGTGCAATCGGTTTATCCTATATATCTTACAGAGAAAAATTAATTGATGTTGTTTGAAAATGTTCATTTTTATTAATTATATAATATATTTGAGGGGTAAAAGATGATATTGTTATTATATACAGACATCTTTTTGTGGTGTTCTTCGATTATTATGTTTCCACTTGATGTCGCATGATGACCGTTCATTCCATTCAAAAAACCGATTTTTGTTTTATTACTACCATTCGCTAATATTTTGCTTAATTCTTTTATAAATGTATCTATTGTGTTTTCAGTTGTGCTAAGATATCCAGGTGCTGCAATTACAGAATACTCATAATTTGTTTTAGACATATACCAATACAAAATATTATTAACTTTTCTATCTCCTACATTTTCTCCTTTTTCTTTTGGCAAATACGCTATGCATAACATTTTAACACGTCCTTTTTTTAATTTTTTCGATTATATATTAATTTAATTCATCAGTATTTTTATACCCCTCAATCCTCTTTATCCACTCCTCTTTTTCTTCAGGAGTTAATTCTCTGAGTGGCTTGCGTAGGATTTTTGTTACTTTGGATGAATAAAATAACAATTCCAAATTTTCATCATGTAGAGGATTTTCCTTGATTCGCAGCCGAATGGCTTTTTTTAATATAAAAATTGTGAATGAAAATACTATTTTCTTTATCATTGTTTATGCACCTCCATACATATATGACAAAAATCGACAAAAACTTCATAAAAACTTCAAAAAATTTTCAGAAATATTTAAAATCGTGAAATTCGACAAAAAACGGCACCGTGTTTCGTACAACTACGACAACACGGTGTTTTTTATATATACCCATATGAAAGGAGTTGGTGATAAATATGAATCACCCGTAAAACCAAACAAAAAAATAGGAGTTGATTTTAATGAATACAGGTAAAAAGCATCCGAGATTAATCGGTATGTCCTATCATCACGAAAGAGAACTGAACTCTATTGAAGATGTTGCAAAATATATATGTGAAAAAGGTGTGTCAGGTGATGTAACAATTACATACGAAGACGGAACTCCGTTCTTAAACACCTTCGGAATATATATCGATAGAATTTCTGATAGGGAGTATCGTTCAGAATTGTTAAAAGTTCTTATTCCCATGCAGAAAGCATTGGACGGTACAGAAGAAATCTTTGACCCAGATGGCTCTGAAAAAATGGGAATCGAAATGTAAAAGAGGTGAAATTTTATGAGTGCATTTGACAATATGTCTCGATATGCAGAACGAATGCAGAAGCTGTATCCCGAAGGTACTCGTCTTGTGTTAAATAGTATGAATGACCCGTATGCTCCTGTTCCACCCGGTACAAGAGGCACAGTCGAATTCGTAGATGATGCCGGACAGATTCATATGAAATGGGATAATGGCAGAACACTTGCAATCGTTCCCAGTGAAGACGATTTCAGAAAGCTTACCGATGACGAATTGGCAGAAGAATCTGAAATTGAAGAATCAGAAGATTTCGAACAAACAATGTAAAAAGAGGTGTATAAAAACTAAATAATCAGAATGGTCGGATGCCGTATGGCAATCCGATTTTTTGATATGTTTGCAGGTATTGGTGGTTTTCGTACAGGATTAACTAAAATAGGAGGTTTTGAGTGTGTCGGTCATTGTGAAATTGATAAATACGCTAATGCAGCGTATTGTGCAATGTATAAAACCGGGGGTGAGCAATATTATGAAGATGCGCGAGAAATCGACCCCAAAAATCTCCCCAACTTTGACCTGCTCTGTGCAGGATTTCCTTGCCAAGCTTTCAGCGTTGCCGGAAAGCGAATGGGATTCAGTGATACAAGAGGAACTCTCTTCTTTGATATTGCCCGAATCCTTGAAGTTAAAAGACCTGAATTTGTATTCTTGGAAAACGTTCAAGGTTTGTTATCGCATGACTCAGGCGAAACACTTAAAACCATCTACTCCGTGCTTGTTGAAATGGGGTATAATCTCGAATGGTGTGTGCTTAACAGCAAATATTTCGGAGTCCCCCAACAAAGAAGGCGGTTGTATATTATCGGATATCTTGATGGAAGATGTACCGGACAAATATTTCCTGTCGAATGCTGCAATGGAGCGAATCTTAAAGAAATCATCCCCGGCAGTCAAGGACAGAGAGTCTATGACATAACAGGTGTTTCGTGTACATTGTGTGCAGGTGGAGGTGGTATGGGTGGTAAAACAGGATTATATTTCATTGATATGAATAGCGATCCCGTGACAACTCCCCAAGCACGATGCATAACTGCACGACAAGATTCAGGTGTAAGTAATCGCAGAGGTGAACACTCAGGTGTGTTGGTAGAAGATACTCCGAGAGCTGTATTGACACCAGACAGAGAAAAGGTTCGTCAGCAAGGCAGACGGATGAAAGAACCCGAAGAAGAGATGTTTACAATAACTGCTCAAGATGGACATGGTGTTTATCATAAAGGCAGAATTCGTAAGCTGATGCCTATTGAGTGTTGGCGTTTACAAGGGTTCAAAGATGAGCAATTTAATAAAGTTGTCGCATCCGGTATTAAGGATGGACAGTTATATAAGATGGCTGGTAACTCTGTGAGTGTACCGGTCATTTCTGCTATCGGCGGAAAGATCAAAGAAGTTAATGAAAAATATCAAATTGTAAAGGAGTGATAGTATGCCGAACCATGTTACTAATCGTATCAAGTTTTCGGGAGAACCCGAAAGAATCAGAGCTATTATGGAAGGTATAAAACACGATGAAATGGGTCTTGGCTCAGTCGATTTCAATAAGGTGATTCCTATGCCTAAATCATTGAATATTACGGCAGGTTCGATTACAGATAAAGGTCTTAAAGCATACAAAGACTTTGTTACTGTTCTTTTGTTTGATGGTGCAAACAAAGGGATTGACCTTCTGAATATCCCCGAAGAAAAAGAAACTATCTTTTTAAAACAGAGAACGGACATTAAAGAGGACGAGTGGTTAGCAGGTCGTCAGGCTTTCCGTAACATTCAGCAGTTCGGTTTTCCTACATGGTATGAATGGAGTATCAATAATTGGGATACAAAATGGAATGCCTACGACTGTATTGAAATTGAAGATGCATCAGAAGAAATGAATGAACTTTGTTTTAATACTGCTTGGTCTGCCCCACACCCTATTCTGTCAAAACTTGCACAGATGTATCCCGATGTTGAAATTGAACACGAATGGGCAGACGAGGACTTCGGTCATAATCTTGGTAGAGTAAAGTACAAGGGTGATACAATTCTTGAAGAATATATACCCGAAACAATGAAAGAAGCCTATGAGTTTGCTTTAAAGGTTCACGGATATGAAGATATGGCAACTGTAGGACTTTCTCTTAACTCAACTGAAACCGACTATATTCCTATTTGGCAAGAGAATTTATCTGTTGTTCAGTTTCAGGATAAGGTATTCCTGTTCTCTGAAAGCAGAATGTCTGCAGATGAAATTCCTAAAGGTTTTTACTCTTATGAATGCAGGACAAGTGATGACCAAAGTTTCTTGGCAACTCTTGAACCAAAGGTGAAAGTAAACTTTGGTGGCACTCTCATAACAGATGAACCACTTGATTTCGGAGAGAAAGGTTTCATAGACCTTACAAAAGAACCAATTTTAATTTCCGATATTGATGAGGTTTCCTTTGAAAGATTTATGAACGACAAGACAGAAATTGAGGAAGAAATGTTAGGTGATGAAAAGTGTCAGTTAAGTCAGTAAATACAGAGGAACTTCGTAATATGTCCAGTACCGAAGGTCTTGTGTTGCAGGGCTGTGGTGGTGAACTGAAAGAATGGATTGACGGCATCAACGGATTGTTTAAAAGGAGTGGAATTCTCCTTGAAGACAGCGAATTCAAAGAAGATGACTGTTATACCTTTAAAAACGGTGAACTCACTTGTTTGCTGCTCCCCTTCAATGATGAAATTAGCATTGATTTAGGAAAAATGGCAATGTGGCGTTTGCAGACACATCAGGACCTTGGTGGTACTTGGTTTTCAGATTATGTGGATAATCGTCTTGGTGGTTTCATTAATGAGAATGATTCTGTCGAAGAAAAAGTCAAACCCGATTGTGCTTTGATTGGAGAAGATGGCAATATTTTCAATCTTATGGGTATTGCATCAAGAACTTTAAAAGAAAACGGTATGGCTAATGAAGCCAAAGAAATGTGTGAGCGTGTAAGGTCATCAGGCAGTTATTACGAAGCTCTCGGTGTTATCGGTGAATATGTCAATATCACCTCCTCCGAAGACATGACCGAAGATGAAAGCGAAGGAATTGCATTACAATGAGTGAAATCCTTGCATTTATCATAGGTGCTATGTTAAGCAGTATAGTAACTACCATAGCGATGTGTTGCGTTTTTATAAACAAAAAGAATTATTATGAAGAAAAAATCATAGAACTTCAAAAATCAAATAAGCAAGAGTAAGACGGTATTTATCACAAAATGATGAATACCGTCTTTTTTTATGCCCAAAAGTGAGGTGATTCAATGAAAACTCCTGTATCAAGGGTTGGTAACAAAAGTTCAATACTCAACATTCTCTATGCTGTATTTCCTTTACAGTACGGCAGATTTGTTGATGTGTTCGGTGGTTCCGGTAGCGTCCTTCTAGGAAAAGAGCAGGTTGACTCCTTCGAGGTTTACAATGACTATGACAGGAATTTAGTAAACCTTTTCCATTGCATGAAGGAACGAACTATGGCAACAATTCGTGAAATCGGCTTTTGCAATCTTAACTCACGTGAGGATTTTAACTCTGTTAAAAAGTTCTTTGAGTTTGAAGAATTCAAAGATGATTTTTACAGAGAAGAATTACTGTTGACAGAACTGATGTTTCCACCACCCGAAGCAAATGAACTTAATGAAATAAGAACTCGTATTACTAAAGACTATGATGTCCGTAGAGCAGCAATGTTTCTCAAACTCTTACGATACAGTTATTCAAGCGGCTGTAAGTCTTTTGCATCACAGCCATTTGATATACGAAAGTTGTTTGAGCTTATAAAACAACTTGAAAACAGAATGGCAAATGTAGTGGTTGAAAACCAGGACTTTGAAACGCTTATAAAACACTACGACAGACAGGATACTTTTTTCTATGCTGATCCCCCATATTTTTCTACTGAAGATATGTATGCTGTAGGCTTTAACTGGAATGATCACGTGCGCTTAAAGGATACACTTTCCAAAATACAAGGTAAGTTCTTGCTTTCATATAACGATTGTCCTGAGATAAGGGAACTGTACAAAGGCTTTTCTATGCTTGATTTTTCTCGTACTCATTCTATGGCACAAAGGTACGAAGCTGGAAAAGAATTTAAAGAGTTGCTTATATCAAACTATGACTTATACGAAAGGGAACGAAGCAAACCACAACAGTTAACTTTATTCAGTTGTTGTGGTGATGATAAATATGATTACGAAAAAGTGTTAAAGGAGTGTATCGTCCAATGCAGAATCCAGAATTAAATCAAGACAGTATATATCTTTCTATACCTCTTGAAGATTTTGAGAGTTTAAATATTTCGGTAGAAAGAGTGTGTTCTACTCGTTCAGGTATGGGAACATTACAAATCAAAATAACAAATAACGAAAGCGAGGCTGATAGCTAATGGCAAAAATATATCGTGTTCTTGGGAAAAAAGGAAGGGTTACAATTCCTTTTGAATTGAGGCAGTCCGTCGGTTTTAAATATAACGATATTTTATCATTTACCGAATCCGAGGATGGGAATTCAATAATTGTTAAAAGAGAAAAAGTCTGTGATAACTGTAATTTAACTAATTCCTCACAGATCGATAAAATGACTTTATTTGATTTTTTGAATCAACTTCCCGTTGAGCAGCAAAAAGCTGCACTTGTTCATCTTTCGGTTAAATGGGCAACGGAACAGGCAGGTGTTAATCTTGAAAATTAAAATATTCCAAATCAATAATGAACGAGATGCACACGATGTTAAGTTTATGAACCTTGACAGAACTGCACGAATTCAGAAAACAGACAAAATAGACCCACAAATATATGATGAGGTTTTCAGTGGTGATATTGATGCGAAAACACTTGAAGATGTTTTCACTCGTTTTAACACAGAATCTCATCCACTTCACAGAGGGCACTCTCTTTCCGTTTCGGACATCGTCCAAACAGATGAGGGTGCCTTTTTTTGTGATTCTGTAGGTTTCCAAAAGGTTGATTTTGATGCAACCCTTACGCAGAAACCCGACAACTTAATGACTATCGTCTATGTTGAGCCAAACCGTCCTCCGTTTGTTTCTGAGGTGGCACACACCCTTGAAGCAGAGCAGAGGGCTGTATGTGGATACATAGAACCGATATACATGGAAGATGACAATGTCTGTCTTATAGGCAACGAAGAATCAAAACTTATGGGTATGGCAGGTAACCGTAGACTTGGTGAAAGCACCATCATTGCCGGACCCTTCTTTGTTGTAGGATTGACAGAGGATGACTTCCGTTCACTTACAGATGAGGAGGTGATGACATATATGGAACGGTTCAAAGAACCTGAACAGATTTCTCAGGCAGAAGTTGAATCGGACATGGGATTCACAATTATAAATTTCAGTTAAACGAAAGGTAGGTAAAAAATTATGGCACAGAAAAAACAGCCACTTGTAAATGCGAAAATTGATCGCATGGTAAATCAGGTAGATAGCAAAATCAAAGCATATGCCAGTGCAAATATTGCAGGTGCATTTGCTATTCACGGTCTTAAAGTAATTGACTCGTCAAAAGGTCTCTTTGTTCAGATGCCTCAGAGTGTATATACCAAAGATGGTGAAAAGAAATATAGCGATATCTTCCATGCTATTACGGCAGATGCAAGAAACGAAATTAATGCAGCCGTTCTTAAATCATACGAAGAAAGACTTCGCATGGATGAAGCAGAAGCAATGAGTGAGCAGCCTGACGATGATGTCGAGGCTGCTTTTTCACAGTCAATGTAATTAAAAGAAAGTTGAGGTAAAAAATTATGTTTAAAAAAATCAAAGATAAGGTTATGTCCTTAAAAGCAAAAGCTGTTGAAGTTATCGAAACAAAAACAGCAGAAACCTATGTAGACACAGGTGTCAAAGTTCTCATCGCAGTCGTAATCGGCGCTCTCCTTCTCACTCTCCTTTATGGTCTCTTTGAAGACACCATCATGCCCACCGTTGTAACAAAGGTTCAGGGCCTTTTCAATTACGCAGGTTAATCCTAATTAAATAAGAAAGTTGAGGTAAAAATTTATGTTTAAGAAAATCAAAGATAAAGTAATGTCCATCAAAGCAAAGGCTGTTGAGGTTATCAAAACAAAAACAGCTGAAACCTATGTTGATACAGGTGTTAAGGTTCTCATCGCTGTTGTTATCGGTGCTCTTATTCTTGCCCTTCTCTATGCCCTTTTTGAAGACACAATTGCTCCGGCAGTTGAAACCAAAGTGGGCGAAATTTTCAATTACGCAGGTTAAGAGAATGACATACGGTGGGAGTTTTAATACTCCCACCAATCTTTTGAAAGAAGAATTTTATGAATTTAATTGTTGGGCCGATTATGCCGAAAGTTATTGATGTAACGGTTGAAACACTTTGCAAGTTATTTGGTATATCGGTTATTCTTGGCACAGTTGTATTGGCAACTGTATTGATTGCGAAATATGCCCTTAAAAGATGGGGTGGCGAGAAGGTAAAAACTATTGCAGATTTTATAGGCGTTGGTGTCGGAGTAACAGTACTTTTGCTATATTTTTTCGGTTGCACCACTATGGCAGTGCGTGGTATTTTGTTCAGCTTAATTCTCCTTTTAGCATCTTTTAGTGATATTAAATCAAGAGAATGTGATGACTGGCTCCATGTAATGATTGTTGTAGTGGCATTTGTAGGCTTTGAACTGTCAAGTATACCGAGCATGTTGATATCTGCTTTTATCGTTTCCTTGCTGATGATATTAAGCATCTTCATAGGAAAAGGAAGAATCGGTGGTGCAGATATAAAGCTCTGTATCGCAAGTTCATTGGTGCTTGGTTTAAAGAACAGCGTTATAGGTCTTACCTTGGGTTTGGTACTCGCAATTCTTATGAACATTAAAAGAAACAAAAAAGAGGGTTTTCCCCTCGTTCCATATCTTGCCACAGGATTTATGGTGGCATATTTCATTTAACAGGAGGTTATTTATAAATGAAAAACAGAACAATTATAGGTATCATCTGCATGGCACTTGCTGTTGTAATGACCTTCGTAGTTGCTCCTATTGTTACGAATATTACAAGCGACACAACAAAGATAGTACGACTTGCACAGGATGTAAAACAGGGATCACCCATTACAGAAGATGTAGTTGAGGTGGTTAAGGTTGATAAAGACTCAATCCCTGCAGGTGCTATCGAAGACAAAGCTGATGTCGTAGGTAAATATGCTGCATCAATTCTTTATACAGGTGATTTTTTCACAAAGGCAAAACTTACCAATAACGGTAATACTGCTGAAGATGTATTCGCAACACTTGATGGTAAACATGTAGCAATCAGCGTAACAGTAGACAGTCTTGCGGCAGGTGTATCAGGTAAGCTCCAGAACGGAGATATCGTAACATTCCTTATTGTCAATAACGACACTAACAAAGCAGTAACTCCTCCCGAACTTAAATATATGAAGGTTATAACCACGACTACATCGGGTGGTATTGATAAAGATGCAGTAATTAAGAATGAAGACGGAAGTTATGAACTCCCAAGTACAATTACTGTTCTTGCAAATACACAACAGGCAAAGTTACTTGCAGAATATGAAGGTAATGCAGAAATTCATGCGGCACTT
>CAJGCL010000021.1 GCA_904501675.1 Clostridiaceae bacterium | reverse complement strand
ATTGTTTGCAGCTCTGCTCTTGAGGAGAGAGGTAATTTCAAATGCTCTGACGATACTGTTAACAGACTTCAGGCAATGACAAGAAATGCTACTATTTCTAATTTCTATTATTTCCCTACTGATTGTCCTCACCGCGAAAAGAATGGCTGGACGGGAGATGCAAATATGTCTGCCCGTCAGACGCTTCTTAATCTTAACCCTGAAAACAGTTACAGAGAATGGCTTGCTAATATTCGTAAAGCCCAAAGGCATAATGGCGAAATACCCGGTGTTGTTCCCACAGGTAGCTGGGGTTATAATGTTGGCCCTGCATGGGATGCGGTGCTTATAAATCTTCCTTATTTTACTTACCTTTATCGCGGCGATAAGGAGATTCTCAAAGAAAATGCACATGCCATTTTTGCCTATGCAGATTTTCTTGATGGAAAAAGAACCGAAAAAGGCACTGTGAATTATGGGTTGGGTGATTGGTGTCCTGTTACCGTTCTTAAATCTCCTGTAGAGTTTACAAGCACTGTTATTTCCATGGACAGCATGAAAAAGGCTGCTTTTATTTTTAACGTGCTCGGTATGAAAAAACAAGAGGAATTTTGCCGTAGCTTATACAATGAGCTTCGCGCTGCTGCAAGAAAATATCTTGTTGATTTAAAAACATGTACTGCAAAGGGCAGATGCCAGACATCTCAGTCTATGGCAATATACTATGATGTTTTTGACGAAGGGGAAAAACAGAAGGCCTTTCAGGTGCTTGTTGAGATAATCGAAGAAGGCGGAGAGTATATTGATTTCGGGTTTGTGGGTATTATGTCAATATTCCGCGTGCTGTGCGAATATGGTAGAGCTGACCTTGCTTTTAAAATGATTGCAAGAACTGATTATCCGTCATTCGGTTGTTGGGTAAAACGCGGTTATACTGCTCTTGCGGAAAATTTCCATCCTGACGGAGAATTTCCTGATTCACTTAACCACCATTGTTTCGGAGAAATTTCTGCTATATTTATTGAGTATTTTGCAGGCATAAGGGTGAATCCGTATCAGGACAACTGTAAGGAAGTAAACATTGAGCCTTGTTTCGTGCCCCAACTGACAAACGCAAAGGCATACCACGATACCGAAGGCGGTAGAATAAGCGTTTCATGGGAACGAAATGGTGGGGAAATCAAGCTTATTGTTGAAAAGGCAGATGAGCTTTTCGGCGAAATTAAACTCCCTGCAGGTTACGTATTCAAAGATACAAATTTCACATTCAAGAATCTTCAAAGCGGAGAATATACCGTGTTGGATATAAATTATCAGGATGAACATATTATTGAGGTATAAAATGGAGACGAATGTAAAGCTTATTGATTATGGCTTTTTCAGCCATGATGGGATTAAATTTGAATATCATGTAAGCGGTAATGAAAATGGCGAACCGCTTGTTATGCTTAATGGTAATGGCGGCGATTATCGTTGTTTTGAGGGAGATTTATATAAGCCTCTTTCAGAGCATTTTAAAATAATCCGTTTTTCAACAAGAGGTACAGGCAGAACAGATTTAGGAACCCAAAAATTGACATTTGAGCTTTTTTCTGACGATTTAAAAGCGCTTCTTGACTTCCTTGGTGCAAAGCCTGTTAACATCTGCGGTTTTTCTGATGGCGGAAATTTAGGCATGGTTTTTGCAGTAACGTATCCTGATTATGTGAAACGTCTTGCAGTTTTCGGATCAAATCTCAACACAAGAGGAACAAAAACATTGGATCAGCTTGGTATTATCAAAGACCACAGAATATATGCTATAAAAGCTGCTTTAACGAAAGATCCTGAATGGAAAAGAAGGTGCTGGATTGAGGGTATGATGGTAGGTCAGCCACACCTTAACTACAAAAAGCTATCTATTCTTAAAATACCATTCCTTAACTGCTTTGGTGAGTTTGATATGATAAAAAGAAGCCATTCACGTAAAATTACAAAAGCAGTAGAGGGCGCAGAGGAAATTATGGTTCTTAACGGAGGCCACAGCACAGCCTTCAAGAAAACAGATGTCCTTATTCTACCTGTTATTAAAAAGTTTTTGGGTGTGGAATAATACTGAAAATATAACAGTAAAGGGGCTGTAAAAGACTTATCGTTTTTTACAGCTCCTTTTTTACATCCCCATTATTTTTTATTGAAATGGCGTGTGCGTTGTGGTATAATAAACTGTAAAATTTAAATTGGGTGATTTTTTGAGTCGAAAAAGATGGGTCGTTTCCAAGTGCGATAAAGACCATGCAGCAACTATTGCGGAAAATTGCGGAATTGAGCCGTTTGCAGCATATCTTCTTTGCGCTCGCGGAATGACAGATGAGTTTGAAATTGAGAGTTTTTTATTTGATACCGACTTAATTGACCCCTTCACCTTGCCTGATATGGATAAGGCTTGCGAAAGAATAAATTTGGCTCTTGATAATGGTGAAAAAATCACTGTTTTCGGAGACTATGATGCAGATGGTGTTACATCGACTGCGCTTTTGTATTCCTTTTTATCTTCCTTTGGCGGGAATGTTGATTATTACATTCCCGACAGAACCGGTGAAGGCTATGGTATGAATTGCGGTGCAATTGATGCTCTCAAAGAAAGAGGCACTGACCTTATTGTTACTGTTGATAACGGTATAAGTGCTATTGAAGAAATTGAATATGCACGCTCTTTGGGTATTGATGTTGTTGTTACAGACCATCATAAGGCAGGTGATGTTTTGCCTGAAGCGGTTGCTGTTGTTGACCCTCACCGTCAGGATTCCTGTTGTGAATTCAATGAGTGGGCAGGTGTTGGCGTAACCTTTAAGCTTATTTCAGCTCTTGATGAAAGCGAGGGCTATGAGCTTTTGGAAAAATATGCTGATATTATCGCTCTTGGCACTATTGCGGATATTGTTTCTCTAAAAGGTGAAAACAGAATTCTTGTGCGTAGCGGTGTTGCGTTTATCAACCTTGCAATCTCTAACGGGACTCTCAGAAAAGGACTTAAAGCCCTTCTTGACGAGAGCGCAAGCACAGGTCCTGTTGACGCATCTTCTCTTGCTTTCAGGATAGGTCCGCGTATAAACGCTGCAGGCAGAATGGGTTCTGCCGAAAGAGCGTTAAAGCTTCTTCTTACAGAGGATGCTACTGAAGCGAAAGCTATTGCAGAGGAAATTTCGCAAGCTAATGCCGCGCGTCAGGAAACAGAATCTGCTATAACTGAGGCGGCAATCAGAATAATTGAAGAAAATCCTCAGATAAAATACAAAAGAGTTATTGTTGTAAGCGGTGAGGATTGGCATCAGGGTGTAATAGGTATTGTGGCATCAAGGCTTGTTGAAAGGTATGGCAAGCCATGTATCGTTATATCTGAAAATGGCGATGTTGCTAAGGGTAGCGGTAGAAGTATAGATGGTTTCTCTCTTTATGATGCTCTTACATATTGTAAGGATTCTCTTGTGCAGTACGGTGGCCATGTATTAGCTGCAGGTCTTAGCGTTGAAAAGGGGAAAATTGAGAAATTTCGTAATAAAATAAACGAATATGCTGCAGAGCGTGAAAGAGCAGTAGCAGAATTAGTGATTGATTGCAAGTTGAATCCTGCATCAATAAATCTTGATATGATTTCTTCTGTTGAACAGCTTGCGCCTTTCGGTGCGGATAATCCACAGCCTGTTTTTGGCCTTTACAATATGGAAATTACGGCTCTTCAACCCGTGGGTAACGGCAAGCATATGCGTATGACATTACAGAAAAACGGATATAGTCTCAGTGCAATAATGTTTTCTGTTTCATCTGAAAGCTTTCCGTTTTGTGAGTCAGATAAAGTGGACCTTGCAGTAAGACTTTCTGTTGGCGAATATATGGGCAAGGCTAAGGTTAATGTTCAGGTTAAGGATATTAAATTCAGTGCTCTTGACGATGAAGCTGTTATTATGTCTGAGAAGGATTATGAGGATTTCTCTTCAGGTGAAGAGTTGTCCGATGAGGTAATAGAAAGAATAAATGTGAGCCGTGAGCTTTGCGGTGATATTTACAGATTTATGAGAGTAAATAATAAATGGCACTATTCTGCGGAGGTTTTGTGTTATAGATTAGGTCTTTCTGCAGAAAATATTGTAAATTGTCGTATAGCTCTTGATGTGCTTACAGAATTGGGGATTATTAACTTTAATGACGGTTGTTACAGTCTTCCGTCAGAAAATGTTAAAAACCCTATTGATAATTCAAGAATTTTCTTGAGAGCACTCAATCTTAAAAACTAATAATGGAGGTGATAGGTGTGAGTGAAAAAACAAGTGTTGATTTAATGTACAACGAATTGAAGCATCAGGCGGCAGAGCTTTTCGGAGTAGAGGAAGCCGCAGTTATCGACAAGGCATTTAAGGTTGCAAAGGAGCGCCACGATGGGCAAATGCGATCGTCAGGTGAGCCATATATCATTCACCCTATTGCTGTTGCCAAAATTGTTCTTGATTACGGAATGGATTATCAATCCGTAGTTGCGGCAATGCTTCACGATACTGTTGAGGATACTGATTTAACTCTTGAGGAAGTAAAAAAAGATTTCGGTGCAGATATTGCAGGTCTTGTTGACGGGCTTACCAAATTAGGTAAGGTGCCTCTTGATATTAAAGATAAAGAAGAGCAACAGGCAGAAAATGTGCGCAAAATGCTTCTTGCAATGTCTGAGGATATAAGAGTTATTATTATAAAGCTTGCAGATCGCCTTCATAATGTACGCACACTTAACTTTGTAGCACCACAGAAAAGGCGCGATAAGGCTCTTGAAACTCTTGAAATATACGCTCCAATTGCTCACCGCTTAGGTATCAGAGCTATTAAAGAGGAGCTTGAAGACAGAGCAATAAGTTTTCTTGACCCTATTGGCTATAAGGAAATTGAAGATGAGCTTTCGAAGCAGGGTAAATCTCACAAGGAATTCCTTGAATCTATAAAAAAACAGATTGGCGAAAGAGTAAGTGCAGTTGTGCCTGAAGCAAGGCTTGAGGCGAGAATCAAAAGTGTTCATGGTATATACCGCAAAATGTATATGCAGAACAGGAATTTTGATGAAATTTATGATATATACGCGGTACGTATTATTGTGAATTCTACTATTGAATGTTACGACTGCCTTGGTATAATTCACGATATGTTTACTCCTATTCCGGGTAGATTCAAGGATTATATTTCAACCCCTAAGCCTAATATGTATCAGTCTCTTCATACAACGGTTATAGGTAAGGCGGGTATTCCTTTTGAGGTGCAGATAAGAACATGGGAGATGCACCATACCGCAGAATTCGGTATTGCGGCTCATTGGAAATATAAATTAGGTCTTAATGGTACCCAGAAGTTTGAAGAAAGACTTCAGTGGATTCGTCAGCTTCTTGAAACACAGAAGGATGCTGATGACGTTAAGGATATTGTAAGCACGATAAAAAGCGACTTGGTATCTGAAGAAGTGTTTGTTTTCACCCCTAAAGGTGATGTTATAAACCTTCCTGCAGGAGCTACGGTTATTGACTTTGCGTACGCTATTCACTCAGCTGTTGGTACAAAAATGGTTGGTGCAAAGGTTGGCGGAAGAATTGTATCTCTCGATTACAAGGTGCAAACAGGTGAGATTGTTGAGGTTCTCACTTCCTCTCAACCGGGCAAAGGTCCAAGCCGAGATTGGCTGAGCATTGTTAAAACAAGCAGCGCAAGAACTAAAATCCGCGCATGGTTTAAAAAAGAGCGTCGCGAAGAAAATATTATTGAGGGTAAGGCGGAGCTTGAAAGAGAAATCAAGCGTAATAAAATGCGTTTTACCGATGAAGAATACGAAGCTCTTATCGAAACTCTTGCGGAGCGTCAGCATTGTGGCTCTGTAGACGACTTCTATGCGGCAATAGGTTATGGCGGTATATTCATTTCAAGGGTCCTCCCTTTTATAAGAGACGAATATCACAGACTTTCCGCCGTTAATCAGCCTGAAAAAATTAAGGTTCAGGAAAATAAACCTGTTAAGCACGCTGTAGGTGAGGGTGTTTCTGTTGAAGGTATTGACAACTGCCTTATTAAGCTTTCCCGTTGCTGTGCACCTATCCCCGGTGATGAAATTATAGGCTTTATTACGCGTGGTCATGGCGTATCTGTTCATAAAAGAGATTGTCCTAATGTGCCTCGTGATATAACAACTTGCGAAGAGCCTGAAAGATGGGTGAGCGCAAGATGGCTCAGTTCAACTGCAAATCAGGAATTCAAGGCAGGTCTTGCAATTTATTGCGAAAGCCGTGTTGCTCTTATGGCGGATGTTGCCACACTTCTTGCAGATATGAGAGTTATGATTAACTCTATTAACACAAGAGAAATGAAGGATGGAAGATATTATATCTATATCACCATTACGGTTAAGAGCACAGATTTCCTCAATGTGGTTATTTCAAAGCTTAAAAACATAAGCGGAATTATGGATGTAACAAGGAGCAGTAACTGATGAAGGCAGTAATACAAAGAGTTATTGAAAGCTGTGTAAGTGTAGATGGCAAGGTTGTTGGCTCTTCAGGAAAGGGCTATATGATTCTTGTTGGCGTCTGTAAAGGTGATACAGAAAAACATGCGGACCTTCTTGCAAGAAAAACAGCATCACTGAGAGTTTTTGAAGATGAAAACGGAAAAATGAATTTATCTGTTCTTGATATAGACGGCGAAATTCTTGCAATATCTCAGTTTACTTTGTGTGCAGACTGCAAAAAAGGTAACAGACCGTCTTTTACACCATCTGAAGAGCCTGCAAGAGCTAACGAGCTTTACGAGCTTTATTGCGAAAAGCTTAAAGAGTATGGCGTTAAGAGAGTTGAAAAAGGCATCTTCGGAGCAGATATGAAGGTGTCTCTTATAAACGACGGTCCTGTAACAATTTGCTTTGATACAGATATCTGGAGTGTATAAAATGAATATAAAATCTATATGCCTGGGGCCTATAAGCGCTAATTGCTATGCTTTTTGTGATGAAAAGGGAGAGGGTGCGGTTGTTGACCCGGGTGATTACAATGTTCAGCTTGAAAAGGTAATTGAAGAGTGCGGAATAAAAACGCTGAAATACATTATCTGTACTCACTCTCATTTTGACCACGTTTCAGGTGTAGGCAGATTAAAGGAGAAACATCCTGATGCACAGGTAGTTGTAGGCAAAGAGGATGCGCCTGCGTTAAGTGATGCAGTGCTTTCTGCATCTGCTGACTTTGGGTTAGTTTTCTATCCATGCTATGCAGATAAAACTGTTGTTGACAATGATGTCTTGATTATTGGTAATATTTTGCTAAAGGTTGTTGCCACACCCGGTCATACTAAAGGTAGTATCGTACTTCATTGTGAAGAAGAGAAAATTGCTTTTACAGGTGATACAATTTTTAAAGAGAGTGCAGGCAGAACAGATTTTTATGGTGGAAGTCATGTTGCTCTTATGGCATCCTTACAAAAAATCAAGAGATTTGCTTCTGATACAATTCTTTTATGTGGACATGGTGAAAATACGACAGTAGAAAATGAAATCAAGTATAATCCTTATGTGTTATGAATCTATATTGTATTAATCATAATTATTTATATGAAACAGAAAAGCTGCTTTTTCTTTTCTTCCCCTTTGAGAAAAATGTTGTTCTCAAGGAATTTCAGGAAGACGATAGCAACTATTTATATACAGAAATAAAACCCGAGGGAAATGAAATATATTTTAAAGCAGAATTTTCCTTCAATGGTAAAAAAGAAACCACCGAAAAAAGAAAAGCTAAAGGTATGTGTACAGATGAAGAGTACGATTTGTTGTCTCTTGCATATCCGCTTTTGAAAAGTATCTGTGGTTTTGCACCTAAATGGGGTATGCTCACGGGAGTACGTCCGTCAAAGCTTCTTCTTAACAAAATGCAAGAAATTGGTGAGGACAGCGCGGTGGATTATTTTACAAACCGTTTTTTTGTTGATAAAAAGAAAACTGCTCTTGCTCTCAGTGTTGCAAAGGCAGAAAGAGAAATAATAAAAAATTCACCCGAAAACTCATTCAGCTTATACATAAGCATACCATTTTGCCCTACCAGATGTAGCTATTGTTCTTTTGTTTCTCATTCTATAGGCACGGATTCCGCAAAGAAGCTTGTGCCTGAATATGTTGATAAGCTTTGCGAGGAAATTAAGTTCGTTGCAAAGAAAGCAAAGGAATCAGGACTTGTGCTTACAACTGTTTATTGGGGCGGTGGTACACCTACCACGCTTACAGCAGAGCAGCTTGATAAAGTGCTTACTGCAATTGAGGATAATTTTGATTTGTCTTCGTGCCGTGAATACACTGTTGAAGCAGGCAGACCTGATACTATAACAGACGAAAAGCTTTATGTTTTAACAAAACATAAAGTCAACAGAATAAGCATAAATCCTCAGACCTTTAACGATAGCGTCTTAAAGGAAATAGGAAGATGCCACACTACAGCTTTAACTGAAGAGAAGTTCAAGGATGCTCGTAAGGCAGGCTTTGAAACGATAAATATGGACCTTATTGCAGGTCTTCCTACAGATACATTTGAAAGCTTTAAAAGCAGTGTTGATAGGGCGATAGATCTTGGTGCAGAAAACATTACTGTGCATACGCTTGCGCTCAAACGCTCGTCAACCCTTGTTACAGAAGATGAGAAAGACTCCGTTACTGAAAAGAATATTGAAAAAATGCTCGATTATTCTTTTGAGGCGCTTACAGGTGCAGGCTACCATCCGTACTATATGTACCGCCAGAGCAAAGCTCTCGGTAACTTTGAAAATGTTGGTTGGTGCAAAAAAGGTAAGGAATGTGAATACAATATTTTAATGATGGAAGAATATCAGCATATACTTTCAGTAGGTGCAGGCTCTGTAACTAAGCTTCTTTCGCCAGATATTGAAAAGATTGAAAGAATCTTTAATTTCAAGTTCCCGTTTGAATATATCTCAAGATTTCCGTTGCTCCTTGAAAAGAAAGAGAGAATCTCAGGATTTTTTAAAGAGTATTATTCGTAATAAATGAGAGGAGGCGCATTATGTCAAACATCAATAATAACATTGAATATGTTATTGAAAAAGCAGATGCTCCCGAAGAATTTATTAAAGAATGTGAAAATAAGTACAACAATAAAATCCGGAATATTGCTCAGTTGATTTTTGAACGTCAGGTTTCTGAAATCGTAATGATTGCAGGCCCCAGCTCTGCAGGTAAAACAACAACCGCTAAAAAACTGGGTGAGGCGTTAAGAGAAAAGGGTATAAACAGTTACACAGTATCTCTTGATGATTTTTATCTCAATAATGAGGATGCCCCTCGCTTCCCTGACGGTACACCTGATTTTGAAACGGTTGAGTGCCTTGATATAAAATGCTTTCAGGATAAAATGAAGGAGCTTCTTGAAAAAGGTGAAACCGATCTTCCTGAATTTGATTTTATTGAAGGCAAAAGAAAGCCTGAGTATAAAAACATAAAACTTAACTCGAAGGATGTTATTATTGTTGAGGGTCTTCACGCTCTGAATCCTGTTATTACAGATTCACTTCCCAAAGACAGACTTTTAAAAATATATATTAACTTATCTACAAGGATTTACGATAAAAAAGGCAATATTGTTTTAAATAAAAGAAATATGCGCTTTATAAGAAGGCTTGTAAGAGATTTTAAATTCCGCGGTAGCTCTGTCGAGAAAACCTACAAGCTGTGGATTAAAGTCCGCTACGGAGAGGATACCTATCTTTTCCCTTTCAAAGATAATGCGGATATAAAAATAAATACGATTCATCTTTATGAGACATGTATCCTCAAGGAAACGGCAATAGAATTACTTTCTATGCTTGATAGAGAATCAGCTTTTTATAATGAATCTCAAAGGCTTGTAAGAGCCTTGCAGAAATTCCCTGTTATAGATTCTTCATTAGTTCCCGAGGACTCGTTAATGAGAGAATTTATAGGAGCAAAGGAGGACTGATTATGTCAGAAAAAGCTTCAAAGAAACAAAATGTTTTGGGTGGCGCAATGGTGCTTGTTATTGCCACCGCTTTAGTAAAAGTCATAGGTGCAGTTTATAAAATTCCTCTTACAGGAATTATAGGCTCATTAGGAAGAGGCTATTTTGCTTCCGCTTACAATATTTATACACCTATTTATGCTATTTCTATGGCAGGTCTTCCTGTTGCGGTTTCAACAATTGTTTCAAGAAACGCCGCTTTAGGTAAATACAGGGATGTAAAGCAGGTAATGAAAACGACATTCCCTCTGTTTCTTGGGCTCGGTCTTGTGGGTACAGCGGTACTTCTTTTGGCTGCTCGTCCGTATGTTGACTCAGTAGGCTCACCATACGCTATTTTCAGCGTATTTATGATTGCTCCGTCAATCCTTTTCTGCTGCATTATGAGTACATACAGAGGCTACTATGAGGGTCTTAACAATATGTACCCAACCGCCATATCTCAGGTTATTGAATCCCTTGCGAAGCTTATTTTCGGACTTGCGGTTTCTTACGCAGTTATTGATTATGCAGCTGATCAGGTTAAATTGACAGGTGAGGTTTTCGGCCAGGTTGCAGAAAACGGCATCCTTCCTCCCATTGCATATGCTATTGCAGCGGCAGGCGCTATTTCAGGCGTTACTTTAGGTACAGTTTTTGGTGCTATTTACACCATACTCCGCCACAAACTGAAAAAAGACGGAATAACTCAGGAAATGCTTGTTAACTCTCCGCTTGCATCACCTAAAAAGGATACGGTCAATGAAATTATAAAAATTGCGGTGCCAACTGCAATCAGCTCACTTGTTCTCAATATTACAAACTTTATTGATACTTGGATGATTCAGAACCGCCTTGAAAGTGTAGTTGCAGAGAATTACGATACCATTATGGGTATATATGGAGAATCTATAAACGCCGCAAAAATCACTAATGATACAATTCATACCTTCCTTTATGGTGCGTATGATACCACCCTTGATTTCAGAAATCTTATTCCTACTATTATGATGACCTTAGGCGTAAGTGCAATTCCGATTATTTCAGGTGCAATGGCTAAAAAGGATACTAAGACCATAACAGAAACAGTAAACACAGTCTTCCGTACAACAATGCTTATTGCCCTTCCTGCAGGCGCAGGATTCTTTGCTTTGAGTGAGCCTATTCTTTCTCTTCTCTATACAGGAACAGAAAATCAGAGCGGTATTGCAGTTGCAGCTCCTGTGCTTGCTCTTTACGGTCTTATGATGGCAATACTTACTTTATCGTCTCCCCTTACAAACATTTTGCAGGCAATTGGCAGAGCAGATGTTCCTGCAAAGGCTCTTGCTATAGGATGCGCATTTAAAATTGGTCTTAACTATGTGCTTATTGGTATTCCCGAAATCAACATTAAAGGTGCGGTTTTCGGCACATGCTTCTTCTACCTTCTTTGCATATTTATAAACTATGGTGTGCTCAGAAAAGAAACAGGTGTGCGTATAGATATTAAAACAGTGCTTATAAAACCTCTTATTGCGGCAGTGCTTTGCGGTGCTTCTGCATGGGGCTCATATGAGCTTTTGAGCTCTGTTTTGACTTTTGGTGATATGAATTCAAGGTTAAACGGTCATTCTCTTGCTTGCATTGTTTCTATAGGCGTTGCAGTAGTTGTTTATGCCGTTTCAGCTTTATTGTTGAAAACTTTGGTCAAAAATGACATTTTATTGCTTCCAAAGGGAGAAAAAATTGCCAAAATACTTGAAAAATATAAACTTATCGTATAAAATATAGGAGTATTCAACGGCTATGGCTATTGATTTTACATTCAAAGAAAGTTACAATTTTCAGGATTTAGTGAACATTGTAAAAATCCTCAGGGAGCCCGGTGGCTGCCCTTGGGATATGGAGCAGACCCATCAAAGTATAAGGGAGAATTTCCTTGAGGAAACCTACGAGGTGCTTGAGGCTATAGATACCCTTAACCCCGAACTTTTAAAAGAAGAATTAGGGGATGTGCTTCTTCAGGTTGTGCTTCATGCAGATATGGCTCGCGACGAAGAGTGGTTTGAAATAAATGGTGTATGTAACGATATATGCCAGAAGCTTATAATCCGCCACCCTCACGTTTTTGGCGATGTTTCTGTTAACTCTACAGACGACGTTCTGAAGAATTGGGACGATATTAAGCGTCAGACCAAGAAGCAGAAAACTCAGAGCGAGGCAATGGCATCAATCCCTGCTACGTATCCTGCGCTTATGAAGGCACAGAAGGTGCAGTCAAAAGCAAAAAAAGCAGGCTTCGATTGGGATAATGCAGATGGAGCTTTCCTGAAAATTGAAGAAGAATCAAAGGAACTTCAGGTAGCTCTTCAAAGCGGTGATAAAGCTTGCATTGAAGACGAGTTAGGGGATTTACTTTTCTCAGCAGTTAATGTAGCCCGTTTTTGCGATTGCGATGCAGAAACTGCCCTTGAAAAGGCAACCCAGAAATTTATGAAGCGTTTTGCGGTAACAGAAAAGCTTGCCGTAGAAAAGGGGATAGATATGAAATCTGCCTCTCTTGAAATGCTTGACTTGTTGTGGGACGAAGCAAAAACTCTCACAAAGTAACTTGTCCATAATAAATCGTGTCAACGATTTGGAAAATAGAAATTATTTTGGAGGATTTTAAAATGAACAAGACAGATCTTGTAAATGCAGTTGCAGCTGCAGGTTTTTCAAAGAAAGATGCAGATAAGGCAGTAGCAGCAGTTTTCGGTGCAATCGAAGGCGCACTCGCTAAGGGTGATAAGGTTCAGCTTATCGGTTTCGGTACATTCGAAGTACGCGAAAGAGCAGCTAAGGAAGGCCGTAACCCAAGAACAGGCGAAACACTCAAAATTGCTGCATCAAAGGTTCCTGCATTCAAGGCAGGCGCAGCTCTTAAGAACGCTGTTAAATAATTAAATATTAAAAGATAAACTCCGCAGGGCTTAGCCTTGCGGAGTTTGTTTTTTAAAAATGATTTTATTCTACTATGTTGTTGAGCCATACTCTCTTTTTTATTAATATCATACCGATTATAACTTTGATAATGTCTACTGCCTGGATTATAGGAAAGGCAGCAAGAATATCTAAATGGAACATATAGTAAAGAGAGAAAGCAACCGGTACGCTGAAAACCATAACAAATACACTGTCCATAAGGAAGGTTATAAGGGTTTTGCCACCGCTTCGTATGGTGAAATACGAAGCATTTGCGAAAGCATGAACAAAGGAGAAAGCGGCAGATATTTTAATGAAATACGCGGCGTAATCCTTTGCCTGCTGAGTTGTGTTGTAAAGCAGCGGTATTTGGTCGCTTATTGCAATAACAATAATTGAAACAGCAATGCTTAATAAAACGGAGAAGGTTATTAGCTTTCTGTCTGTATCGTATGCTTTTTCAAATTCATTTGCACCTAAATGCTTGCCGATTATTATTCCTATACTTGCGCCCAGTGAAATAAATGAAATATTTGCAAGATTCATTACAGTTGCAGAAATACTGTAGCCTGCAACAACTGCAATGCCATGAAGACTGTAAGCAACGCTGAGAAGGGACATTCCCAAAGACCAGAAAAACTCATTGAATAAAAGGGGCATACCCTTTATGGTAATGTCCTTGAATATTTTCCTCGGGATTTTAAAGCTTTTGAAAAGACCCTTGAAATAGGAAAAACGCGAACGTTTTGTTATGGTGTAAGCAATCATTATAAAGCATTCAACATAGCGGGAAATATTCGTTGCAATTGCCGCACCCTCTACACCTAACTGAGGAAATCCGAGCTTTCCGAATATAAGAAGATAGTTAAATGTACAGTTTGTAATAACGGCTATAAAGCTTGTAACCATAGGGGCAACTGTTTCACCTGTTTCTCTCAGGGTGCTTGAAATTGTTTGCGTTACGCAGAAAGGTAAGAATCCCCAAAGAATAACGTTCATATATTTCTGTGCGTAATCAAGAGTAAGGGCAATATTGCCGGAGTCAGAGGATTCGTGCAAATACATATTTATAAGCGGTGTCTGAAGGAAAAGGAAAATAGCAGTACCTATAACTAAAATAGCTGTTGATACATATACTTTATATCTTACTGTATAGCGAATTCCGTCAGAATCTTTTTTGCCGAAAAACTGTGCAGTAAAAATACCTGCACCGCTTAAAGCGCCAAAAAGGGCAAGGTTAAATACAAATATAAGCTGGTTAACAATAGATACGCCCGACATCTGCTCTGTACCCAAGGCACCAACCATGATGTTATCCAGAAGGCTTACAAAGTTAGTAATAATGTTCTGGAGCATTATGGGGAATGCCACGGAAAGAGTCATTTTGTAGAACGCTTTATCACCAAAGAACTTTTTTAAAAACATAATTATTTGAGTAAGTCGTGCTCCTTAATGTAGTTAATTGTTTCATCTACAGTTGTGAATGCGAGACCTACTACAGTGTCTGCACCACCGTAGTAAATTGCAATTTTACCTGTTTCGCTGTCTGCAAGAGCAGCACAAGGGAAGCAAACGTTAGGAACATCGCCAACAAACTCGTATATTTCTCTTGGTGAGAGAAGGTAACGGTCTGCTCTGTGAAGAACCTTCCAAGGCTCATCCTTATCTGTAATCATAGCACCCATACTGTATGTAAAGCCGTTGCAGCTTGTAAGCACACCATGGTAGAAGCAAAGCCAACCTTCGTCTGTTTCAATAGGTGTTGGACCTGCGCCAACCTTTGTCATTTCCCAGTTCATTTCAGGGCGGATAACGAAGCGGTGCTTACCCCAGTATGTAAGGTCCTTTGAATGACTGAGGAAAATTTCACCATATGGTGTGTGTCCCTTATCGCAAGGACGGGTGAAGAGCATATATTCGCCATTTACTTTTCTTGGAAAGAGAACGCCATTTCTTGATACAGGGAGAACAGCGTCTTCGTGACGCTCCCAGTTTTCAAAGTCTGTTGTTGTTGCGATACCGATAGATGTACCACAAACTGTGTGGCATACCCATGAAAGGTAGTAAACGCCATCAATTTCGCAAAGTCGAGGGTCATAACCGCCAAAAATCTTTTTATCGTTAAGATTCCAATGAATACCGTCATCGCTGAAGCCTGTAACGAGGTACTGCTCACGAGTAACATCATCCATTCTGAAAACGCCTGCAAATTTGCCTTTGTAAGGAACAACTGCCGAGTTGAAAATGCTGTTTGCATCCTTTACGAATGTGCGGTCAATAATTGGGTTTTCTGTATATCTCCATACAGGGTCTTTGCAGTTCGCAGGTTTATCCTGCCAAGGAATGTTTTTTATTGTTGAATTAAGAATTTTTGCCATAGTAAGTACCTCAACTATCGTAATAATTTAATATTTCTATTATAAGCGCGCCTATGTCAGATACTGTTTTGCGGCGTATAGCAGTAATTTTATCTGCAGTAGGAGATACGCTTTTTGATATATGTTTTTTTGATGTGCCCAAAGAGCAGGCAGGGAAGTGATTCACAGCAAAAGGTGTGAAGGAGGCTGAGCCTAAAATGGTGTTTTCTTTTGTCAGCTCAAGGCTTAAGTTCTCTGCTGCCTGAGCAATAATTGACGCGATTTCCGCAGAGCCTTTGTTCCCGCTTCCGTCTTTGAAAAAAACTGACAACTTATCACTTGTTGTTATTTCCTCGATAGGAATAAAAACAGTAGGAATATCAGAAAAAAGTCTTCTGTATTTTTTAGCAAAGGCGTAGGAGCCTGCTCTGCCTGAATATTCAGAGCCTGTTATAAGGCAACAGAATTCTGTTTTTTCATACCTGAAGCTGTCTTCGGAGAATTGCTTTAATATACTGATAATTATTGATGAAGGCATAAGGCTTGAGCTTATACCCGAAGATGTTTTTTGAGGATTCACAAGAATTAATCCGATAACATAAAAGGGTAAAAAGATGAGGCAAAAGCCTTGTAACACCCTGAAAAAAGGCTCATCAATAGGCGCACCGCTAAAAAGGAATAACGCCTGAGAGCAAAACAGAAGGGTATTTCCTACAATAGAGCAGATGCTTACAATGTAGGTTGCCATATTGCCGAAAAGGAAGCTCCTTATACTGAGAGGAGCATCTGTATGAGCAACAAAAACAACTCTTTGTTGTGCAATACCCTGTGGGAAGCGTCTACCTAAAATGTTGGCGGAATTTTTTCTTGGTTTAATAACATCTAATTTTGTGCCGTCAAAAATGAATTTGTAAGAAAAAACTGCGAATATCCCAAGGTTCAATAAAAGGGACAGAACTGCCGTGGCAACATATCCGTTTAAAACAGATATTGAAAACAAAACAGCACATATAATAAGCATGGCGCAAAGAATTTTCTGCGTTAAGGTGCCTGCTCCCGGATGAGTATGGAAATATTGCTCCTGAGTATCGTCGCAATATTTCATAAGCTCATTGAGAAACATGTGCTTTGCCTGTTCTTCACCTTTTTGACCTGTTCGTCGGTCGTCAGTCGATTCGGTAACTGTTTCTATAATTTCAAGAACATAGCTTAGTGTTTTATCGTCAAGCTGTGGTAATGCTGTCATTTTAGCCTATAACCTTTATAAATCTCTTGTAAGCCTCTTCCCACTCGTCTCGGTTTTCAGGAGTGTGGTGCTTAAGGTTTTCGCCCTTTGCGATAATTTTGCGGGCCTCTTTTATATCTGCAATTGCGCCTGAAGAAATAAGCTGTATGGCAATATTCCCCAAAGCAGTCGCTTCAATTGGTCCGCCGTAAACATCTACGTTACAGCTCTGTGCCGTCATATTAAGAAGAAGCTTATCCTTTGTTCCGCCACCCATAACGTGGATTCTGTCGTATGCTTTTCCTGTGCACTCCATAATTCCGTCAAAAGTAAGGCGGTATTTAAGAGCAAGGCTTTCGTATATGCAACGCATGATTTCGCCAACAGACTGCGGAACATACTGATTTGTTTTTTCGCAATATTCTTTTACCCGCTTTGGAATGTTACCCATAACTGCAAATTCAGGCGCATCAGGGTCGATAAAGCATTTGAGTGGCTCGCATTCGAGAGCGAGCTTCTCAAGCTCTGCATAGGAATATTCTGTTCCTTCTCTTATCCACTGACGGCGGCTTTCCTGAATAAGCCACAATCCGCAAATGTTTTTGAGGAATGCTATTGAATAGTTATAGCCACCTTCGTTTGTTACATTAAGCTTCTTTGATGCTTCGTTGAGAACAGGCTCTTTCACTTCTGTTCCGAAAAGAGACCATGTACCGCTACTGATAAATGCAAAATCCTCGTATTCACATGGAGCGGCAGAAATTGCACTCTGTGTATCGTGAGAAGCAACGCTTATAATATCTGCCTGAGGAACGCCTAATTCTTCGCAGATGTCTGCGCTGAGCTTGCCGATAACTGTACCTGTAGGAACAATATCTGTTAAAAGGCTCTTTTTTATACCAAAGGTATCAAGAATTTCGTTTGACCAATCTCTTGTTTTTAAATCAACCATCTGAGATGTGGTTGCAATTGAATATTCTGTTGATTTAACTCCTGAAAGCATATATGCAAGAAGGTCAGGCATAAAAAGGAGTGTGTCTGCCTCTTCCAATATGTAAGGGCGGTTCTCCTTCAATGAGAGAAGCTGAAAGATTGTGTTGAAATCCATGAACTGAATGCCTGTTATATCGTACATTTTTTCATGGGACATATATTCCTTTGCTCTTTCTACCATACCGTCGTTTCTTTTATCGCGGTAGTGAACAGGGTTTTCAACAAGAGTGCCGTCTTTTCTTAAAAGACCGAAGTCAACACCCCATGTATCAATACCGATAGAATCAAAGCCGCCATCCTCTTTTGCTTTAAGGATACCTTGCTTGATTTCAAAGAAAAGTCTCTGAACATCCCAGTAAACAGTGCCGTTGATTGTTACGGGGTCGTTGGAAAAACGGTGCACTTCACGAAGTGTGATTTTCTCACCATCAAATTCACCGATAATTGCTCGTCCGCTTGAAGCGCCGAAGTCGAATGCCAAAACTCTTTTAGACATATATATCACTCCAAATGTTATGATTATTTAAGGAAGCAGTTAATGATAATTTCTTCTGCCTCTTCCTCTGTTTTGCCCATTGTCTGCAATTTGAGAAGCTGGTCGTTGTTGATTCTGCCTATCGCAGCTTCGTGAACAATGTTTGCATCCCAGTGGTTAGCAGCGATTTCAGGGATGGAACGTATTTTTGCGTCTCCCATGATAATTGAGTCGCACTGAACGTGAGCGCGGCATTTTGCATTACCAACAGCGCGAGGATAGAAAACCTGCTCTGAACTGTCCTTTGCAACGGAGCGGGAAATAATCTGAGACGATGCGTTTTCGCCATTAAGCTCAATAACCATATCTGAATGAGCAATCTGCTTGCCGTGAGTCATAAGCTTTTCTAAAATAACAAGGCTGGCGCCCTTCTGGAGTTTTGCAACTGTATCGCGTTTGGTGGAATCAACACCCTTGATTTGTACGCTTTCCATTTCGCAATATGAGTTTTCGTCCATATAAATTTCAGTTTTAGGATTTAAAACTCTTTCGCCTGAGCCGTCGCCCTCGCCATAATGCTTTTCAACATATTTTATACGTGCATTTTTGCCTATGAAAAAGCGGTGAATACCATCGTGCTCACTTTTTTTATCGCCTGAGTTGTGGATTCCGCAGCCTGCAACAATAACAACATCGGAATCATCACCAATGTAAAAATCATTGTAGGTAAGGTCATCAACACCTGTTTCAGTTATGATAACGGGAATGTGAACGCTTTCGTTTTTAGTACCGGGTTTTACTGTTATATCAATACCTGGCTTGTCCGCTTTAGGTTCAATTGTAATATTTGCGCTTGAGCGCCTTTCAACGCCTTCACCATTTTTTCTTATGTTGTATGCTCCCTGAGGTGTGCCGTGAAGGTCTGCCACAGCCTCAAGCATAGAGCGGTCTATTTTATCCATATCTTAATTCCTATACCTTTATCTGAATGAGCAGTTGTTATCGAATTCTGCCATGAGCTCAGGGAAAACTTCTTCCTGAGGGCCGATTTTCTTAACGTATCCGTCTGCAATAATTGCAATCTCATCTGCGATTTTCATGATTCTTTCCTGGTGGGAAATGATTACCATGCTTTCCTTACGGGTTTTCGAAATACCTTTAAAGCTTTCAACAAGCATATTGAAGCTCCAAAGGTCAATACCTGCTTCCGGCTCGTCGTAAATCGCAAGCTGAAGGTCTCTTGCCATAAGAGTAGCGATTTCAATTCTTTTTATTTCACCGCCTGAAAGGGATGAGTCAACCTGACGATTAAGGTAATCCTTTGAGCAAAGCCCAACCTGAGTTAAGTAGGCGCAGCACTGGTCTTCGGGAAGGTCGCTGCCGTGGGCTATACCGAGAAGGTCTCTAACAGAAAGGCCTTTGAAGCGTGGCGGATGCTGGAAAGCGTAGCCGATACCCAACTTTGCTCTTTCGGTAATTGATAAATCAGTTATATCCTGATCATTCCATATAATCTGACCGCCTGTTGGCTTTTCGATACCCATAATAAGCTTTGCAAGGGTAGATTTACCGCCACCATTAGGCCCTGTTATAACAAGAAATTTGCCGTCTTCTACAGTGAGAGAAATATCTTTTATAATATCCTTCTCACCTTTTTCGTCGACAACATTAAAAGAAATATGCTTTAATTCTAACATAAAAGTCTCCGCTGAATGTATTTTTAAGTAACTGTATTAACATAATTACTCATATTAAATTATATACAATTAATGGTATTTATTCAAGTGTTTTTGAAAAATCCTTGTTATAGTTGTTTTTTTGTGATATATTAAATCCAATGAACAAAATTTGTTGCTTGGAGGGTTCTTTATGAGACGAATCGGCGGAGACTATGAAAAGGATTTATCCCGTGAAATGCTGGAAACTGTTCTTCAGGATGCAGTTATGGGTATAGCTATTGTTTCACCTCATCCTGATGGAGTAAGGCTTGATTATACAAATGACGGCTTCTTTTCAGTTTTTGGATACACCAGAGATGAATATGAGGAGATTAGTCCTGAAGTCAGAATGAATCTTTTTAATCAGGCTGATTTTATTGATATTGTTTCAAAGGTAAACACTCAGTATGAGCCCGGTGAAGTAATTCAGTTTGAAACAAGAATAAACAAAAAAGGCGGAGAAAAGGCCTGGGCGCTTATTTCTACACGTAAGCCAAGAAATGTTTCAAAAGAGGATTTGATTTTCATTTGTAATATTATGGATATTACAAAAATGAAGGAGCTTCAGATGCAGCTTGAAGAAGAAAAGGAGAAATATGAAATTGTTGAGGAAATTTCTGATAATATCCTTTTCAATTACGACGTTGTAGCCGATGTTTTCGAGTGTGCTGCTAAGAATATACGCGGTGCAAGCTCAAGAACAAAAATTGAAAATGCAATAGAAAATTTTACTTACGGCGATATTATTGACCATAGAGATGTTCCGGTATTTATTGAGGCGCTCAGTAATGCATTATCGGGTAAAAAAATAAATGTTTTTGATGCTCGTGTTACCAACAGCCGTGGTGATGGCGTGTGGCACAGAATCAAGTTTGCGGTTATTTATAACGAATCAGGAAATGCCACAAGATTTGTGGGCACAATTACTGACGTCGATAAGGAAAAGAAAGAGAAAACAAGACTTATTTCTCAGGCTGAAACTGACCAGCTTACAGGCTTCCTCAATAAACTTTCCACAAGTCTTAAGGTTTCTGAAATTCTCAAATCAGATCCTGATAACGTAGGTGCATTGCTGTTTATTGATATTGATGATTTCAAAAAACTCAACGATACATATGGCCACCACGAAGGCGACGATTTCCTTCGTCAGTTTTCGAGTAAGCTTTCCATACGCTTTGGTGCTAACGATACATTAGGTAGAGTCGGCGGTGAGGAATTTGTTGTGTTTATAAGTGGCGAAGCAGACGATGAAGAAACTATTTGCCGAAAGGCAGCGGCGTCAGCTGAGGATGTTTTGCGTATTTGTCGTAGCATAAGGTTAGAGAATATTCCTGATAAAGAAATGACATGCAGCGTTGGTGTTGCTGTTT
Organism: Clostridiaceae bacterium; assembly: GCA_904501675.1. Taxonomy (GTDB): domain Bacteria; phylum Bacillota; class Clostridia; order Oscillospirales; family Acutalibacteraceae; genus DTU089. Next base: position 169 of record CAJGCL010000021.1, on the reverse strand, counting down.
ATAAAAAAGATGGTGAAACATACGCAGAGCTTTACGAGAAAGCAGATATGGCTATGTACAGCGTAAAGAAGAGCGGTAAAAATAATTATAATTTTGCAGAATAATTTTGAAAGGGAGCTTTCAATTGTCCGGAATAATAGATTATATCAAAGATAAAAAGGTGCTTATT
>CAJGCL010000020.1 GCA_904501675.1 Clostridiaceae bacterium | reverse complement strand
GTTCGTTTTGACGGCGCAAACGAGCCTACTAAAAACGGAGTTATTCAGGAATATGATTGGGAAGGTTACTACGACGTTGTAAGAGAATGTCAGCCCGGTGCAGTTATTGCCCTTGTGGGTCCTGATGTTCGTTGGTACGGCAATGAGTGGGGCGTAATCCGTGAAAACGAGTGGAGTGTTGTGCCTGAAAGGCACAGCATATATAGTGCTTTTGAACGCAGTAAAAAGCCTGCTAAAAAGCGCTTTTTCAAGAAAGAAAAAGAATTCGAGCTTGATTTAGGCTCACGAAAAGCTATCAAAAAAGAAACAGACTTCATATGGTATCCTTGCGAGGTTTCTCTTTCTATAAGAGACAGATGGTTCTATCATAAGGACGATGAATATACCGCGAAAACTAAGGATAGACTGTGGAAGCTTTACATGCAGACAGTTGGTTCAAACTGTGGCTTTATGCTTGGCGTTCCGCCAATGAAAAACGGCAAATTTGCTGATATGGACACTCAGATTCTGACCGCATTAGGTATGGATTTGAAGCGTTCATTTACATACAAGGTTTCTCAGATTGGTACAATTGAAGCAACCAGTGAATTATCCTCAGAGTACAGTGCAGAAAATCTCTTCTCAGAGGATGAGAATAAAACATGGCGCCCTGCGGATAATGATTTAACACCTGAAATAACCATAACTCTTTCCCAGAAGGATATGTTTGATAAGGTCGTTATGCAGGAATATATTGCAAACGGTCAGCATATTGAGGGCTACGAGCTTTACATAGACAAAGGCGATGGTAAATGGGAAAAGATTGGTGCAGGCGGAGTTGTAGGCTATAAGAGAATACATAAAATCACACCTGTTGAGGTTACAAGAGTTAAAATTAAAATAACTTCGTACAGGGGGAACCTTGAAATGAATTCTGTGGTAATGTATTGATATGAAAAAAATTGCTGTTTACGGCGGTTCTTTTGACCCGCCTCACAAGGGTCATAAGCTTCTTGCAGAGAATTTATCACGCTTTTGCGGAGCAGATAGGGTTGTTATCATTCCTACAGCCATGTCTCCATTTAAAGACAAGAGTGGAGCAAGCGCAGAGGACAGGCTCAATATGTGCAGGCTTCTATTCAGTGAATCTCTTTATGAGGTCAGCGATATTGAAATATTGAGAGGCGGAAAAAGTTATACTATTGACACGCTTACGCAAATCAAAAAAATATATCCTGATTCCCAATTGTATCTTTATATGGGAGACGATATGCTGTTGTCCTTTTCAAAATGGTACAAATATGAGGAGATTCTAGGTATTTGTACATTGGTTTGTGCGTGCAGAACAGAAAATTTGCAGATGCTTTCGGAAATGAAAGATTATGCAGATGAATTTCTGGGTGGCGAGAAAAACGTGCTTATTTGCGAAAGTGTTCCATTTGAAATCAGTTCAACTATTGTGCGTGATGAATTGAAAAATGGTAATAGCAGCAATGTTGATTCTGTTGTTTACGAATACATTGTTTCAAAGGGGTTGTATAAATGAGCAAAAATGAAGAATTCAAAAGCATTCTCAAAGAGCGCCTTACTGAAAAGCGCTATATACACTCGTTGAATGTAGCGGATTCTGCTGTGATGCTAGCGGAAATTTATGGTGCGGATAAAGACAAGGCGTACACAGCCGGTCTTATTCATGATTCTTTCAAGGATACACCGGCCGGATTGCAACTTTCTTACCTTCTTGAAAACAAGGTTCCACTTACAGATATTGAGCTTAATACGGCAAAGCTGTACCATGCTATATGTGGCGCTGTTTTTGCTGAAAAAAATCTAGGCATTTCTGATGAAGATATGCTTAATGCCATACGTTACCATACAACAGGCAGAGAAAATATGAGCCTTTTGGAAAAAATAATTTTTATAGCGGATTTTATAAGTGCGGAAAGAGATTATAACGGCGTTGAAATTATGCGCGAAAAAGCTGTTCGTTCCCTTGATGAGGCTATTGTAGAAGGCTTGAGCTTTACAATAAAGGATTTAATAGACGCTGAAAGGGTAGTGCATCCTGATACTTTGGGTGCTTATAATGATGCGCTCTTTAAAATACAACAGGAGAAGAAATAATGAGTTTAGATTTAGTAAAAAAGATAGTAAAAGCTCTTGATGATAAAAAGGGTAATGATATTCAGGTTATTAAAATTGAAGAGCTTACAATAGTTGCGGATTATTTTGTTATTGCAACTGCGAATTCCAATACTCACGTGCGCGCCCTTGCAGATGAGGTTGAATATCAGCTTGAAGAAGCAGGTATTCAAACGGAGCATGTTGAAGGCAGAGCAACAGGCTGGGTGCTTCTTGAGTATCCTGGTGTAGTAGTTCACGTATTCCTTGAAGAAGCAAGGAATTATTATAATCTTGAGCGCCTATGGGAAGATGGCGCAAAGATTGATGTTAATGAGCTTCTCAAATGATTTTTAAATAGTTAATTATTATTTTTCTATTCACAGAAAGGTATGATAAAAATGAAGTACGATTTTTCAGCTGTTGAGCAAAAATGGCAGAAAAAATGGGAAGATGCAGGAGTTTTTCATGCAGAAGATGGCTCTGATAAGCCTAAATTCTATGCTCTTGTAGAGTTCCCTTATCCAAGTGGTGCAGGTATGCACGTTGGCCATATCAAGGCATATTCAGGCCTTGAAGTAATTTCAAGAAAAAGAAGAATGCAGGGTTATAATGTTCTTTTCCCTATAGGTTTTGATGCGTATGGTCTTCCAACAGAAAACTATGCTATTAAAACAGGTATCCATCCTCGTAAGGTTACGGATATGAACATTGAAAAATTCTCTTCTCAGCTTAAAAAGGTTGGTTTCTCTTTTGATTGGAACAGAGTTGTTGATACTACAGAAGAGGGATACTACAAGTGGACTCAGTGGATTTTCCTTAAAATGTTTGAAAAGGGACTCGTTTTCCGCGATAAAACTCTTGTAAACTATTGCCCATCCTGCAAGGTTGTTCTTTCAAACGAAGACTCTCAGGGTGGTAAGTGTGATATTTGCCATAGTGATATTGTTCAGAAATCCAAGGATGTTTGGTATCTCAGAATCACAGAGTATGCCGATAAGCTTCTTCAGGGTCTTGATAAGGTGGATTATCTTCCAAATATCAAGCTTCAACAGGTGAACTGGATTGGTAAATCTACCGGTGCTTTCGTTAACTTCAATATCAGCGGTACAGACGAGATGATGAAGATTTACACAACTCGTCCTGATACTCTTTTTGGCGTAACATTTATGGTTATGGCACCAGAGCATCCTCTTATTGATAAATACGCAGATAAAATCGGTAATATGGCAGATATTGAGGCGTATCGCGCAGAGTGTGCGAAGAAAACTGAATTTGAAAGAACTCAGCTTGTTAAGGATAAAACAGGTGTTTGCATTGATGGCCTTGTGGCTATTAACCCTGTAAACAACAAGGAAATTCCTATTTATATTTCAGACTATGTTATGATGGGCTATGGTACGGGTGCTATTATGGCTGTGCCTGCGCATGACCAGCGCGACTATGAGTTTGCAAAGAAATTCGGTATCGACATTATTGAGGTAATCAAGGGTGGCGATATTAATGTTGAAGCATATACTGGCGACGGAGAAATGGTAAACTCAGGTTTCCTTAACGGTATGGATAAAAAGGCTGCATCTATCGAAAAAATGGTTGAATTCCTTGCTGAAAAAGGAATTGGTGAAAAAGGCGTTCAGTACAAAATGAAAGATTGGGCTTTTAACCGCCAGAGATATTGGGGTGAGCCTATTCCTATTGTTCACTGTGAAAAGTGTGGAATTGTACCCGTACCTTATGAGGAACTTCCACTTCGTCTTCCCGAGGTTGATAACTTCCAGCCCGGTTCAGACGGCGAAAGCCCACTTGCTAAAATTGATAGTTATGTTAACTGTACATGTCCTAAGTGTGGTGCGCCTGCGAAGCGCGAAACTGATACAATGCCTCAGTGGGCAGGTTCTTCATGGTATTTCTTAAGATACATAGATCCACATAATACAGAGGCTTTTGCAGACAAGGACAAACTTAACTATTGGGGTCCAATTGATTGGTACAACGGCGGTATGGAACACGTTACACGCCACCTTATTTATTCACGTTTCTGGCATAAATTCCTCTATGATATAGGTGAAGTGCCATTTGACGAGCCATACAAGAAGAGAACAGCTCAGGGTCTTATTTTAGGTCCTGATGGTGATAAAATGAGTAAATCTAAGGGTAATGTTGTTGACCCCAACGAGGTTGTAGATTCTCTTGGTGCCGATGTTCTTCGTACCTATGTTCTCTTTATGGGCGATTATGAGAAGGCTGCTCCATGGAGCGAAAGCAGTGTTAAGGGCTGTAAGCGCTTTGTTGACCGTTCATGGAATCTTCTCGAACTTGTTACAGAGGGGGAAGGCTTCTCTCAGAAGTTGGAAACATCCTTCCACAAAACAATTAAAAAAGTGTCAGAAGACATTGAAAACATGAAGTTTAACACTGCGATTGCTGCTCTTATGGCTCTTCTTAACGAGATTTATGATGCAGGTTCAATTACTAAGGGTGAATTGAAGGCGTACACTAAACTTCTTGACCCGTTTGCGCCTCATGTTGCAGAGGAAATTTGGGAGAATATTGGTGGTGAAGGTCTTCTTGCTGTTGCTCAGTGGCCTGATTATGATGAAGCTAAGACAGTTGATTCAACAATTGAGGTTCCTGTGCAGATTTGCGGTAAACTTCGCGCAACTGTAACAATTGCTAAGGATGCTACTGCTGAGCAGGCAATTGCTGCCGCCAAAGCGGACGAAAAGGTGCAGGAAATCCTTGTAGATAAAGCGATTGTAAAGGAAATTTACGTGCCGGGTAAAATTATAAATATTGTAGCAAAATAAGATTAGTCTTCTACAAAAGCTGTTCAGCGAATTCGCTGAACAGTTTTTTTTGTCAATGCAAAAATATCACAAAAATTAATGTGTAATTTTATGTATTTTTTAGTGCTTTTTTGGTTGTGTGAAGAGAAAAAACTATTGAAATTTTTTCCTATATATAGTATATTAATAATGTGTATAAGTCTAAATGGGTATATTATGCCCTAGATTAGATGTTTGATGATTTTTTCGTCATTTTTACAAGCATAAATTTTTGATGATTCAATTATTCTTGGAGGTTATTTGGTATGGCTCTTGAGTTACCTAAATTTGGCAACAAAGAAAAGAAAGCAAAGGAAGTATCACCTAAAAATGACGTGATGCTCAAGGTGATGGACTTTTTTGATAAAAACCCAATAATGAAGATTCTCGTTCCGGTGATATTGTTTCTCATATTAGCAGGTGTTATTATTTTCCTGATTTTTGGCGACGGTGTTCTTAGTGGTGATAATGTACCTAGTGATAGTGATATTTCCGCGAACTCTAATCAGGTAGAGGTTCTTCCTGGTGGGAATCTTATAAAAGATAAAGAGGTTGTAGAACTTATTGACAATGATCCTCTTTCAGAAGATGTTCTTGCTTCTGCAAAATATAAAGGCTATGTAAAAGGAAGTAGCGGTCTTAAGACAGCTCTAATACAGATAGGTTCTGCCGGTGATACACTAACACTTTCCAAAGGTGAAGAAATTGGTAGTTGGGAGCTCATTGAGATAGCTTCAGATTACGTGGTTTTTAAGGCCGGCGACGTAACAAAGAAGATCAATAGATAGTTTTGTTGCAAATTAATTAAGTTGATAATTTATGTATCATACATAATTTTAGGGGGATTTTCCAATGAAAACAAAAAACAGCAGAATGAGGTCAATAGGCATTTTTGCCCTCGTGTTCGTGTTGCTCACAAGCATGGTTTTACCACTTGCAGCATCAGGTTCATCAGATGACATCATGGGTACCTACACTGTTGCCGATGGCGATACACTTGCTTCTATCGCTGCAGCTCACGGTGTAACAGTAGCGAGTATCGTTGATAATAACGGCATCTCAGCTTCTTCAAAACTTTATACAGGTCAAAAGCTCCTTATTCCCGGGGCAGCTTCTGTTGAAGATGATTCCACAACAGTTTATGGCTCTTCAAGTTCAATTTCAATTGACTTTGAAGGTGGATCAGACCTTATAGGCGTTCTTGAAACAATACTTGCACATACTGGTTACAAAATGATATTTAAAGGCGCATCAACATCTGTGCCTGCAATAGCATTAGATAACGTTACTCCTCTTACAGCTATCGATTATGTGCTTCGTATGGTTGATATGACTTACATAAAGAATGATAACCTTATCTATGTTGGTACAGCAGATGTTCTCAACTCGAATTTTATTGATAGTAAGGCTCTTACCAAGTTTTCTCTTCAGTACATTTCTACAGATACACTTACCTCTCAGCTTTCAACGCTTGGTATCAGCGTGCAGATAGTAAAAGTGGATATCAATCTTCGTGAGTTTTGGGTAAGCGGTTATCCAATGCAACTTGCAAAAATGGCTGAGCTTATTGAAACTCTTGATAACAAAAAGAATATTACAGTAGGTAGCGCTAGCATCAGTTCAAGCCTTACAGCTATTGAACTTGAGCATATTACAGCTTCCGAATTCAGTGGTTTGCTTGGCTCGCTCGGCCTTCATACCGGTATAACAATGGCCGCTCATCCAATGATTCTCTATGTTTATGCAACAGGTGATGCATATAATGACATTATGAACATAAAGAGATTGGTTGACTACTATGATCCTGATGCGCAGCAGTCCTCAGGCGGTTCAACAGATGGTTCAACAGATGGTTCAATAGATGGCTCAACAGATGGTTCAACAGACGGAACAACAAGTGATGTCGTTATTTCTGATGGTGAAACCTCACTTGTAAGAATTGATCTTGCATATATTAATAAAGAAGCAGCACAGTCAATTATCAGCACATTTGGTTATGATGTTAAAGTTCTTGGTCTTGACCTCTATGAAAAGCGAATTTGGATTCAGGGTGTAACCGAAGAAGTTGAAGCTGCTGTTGAAAGAATTAAAGAAAACGATACAGCAGATAACAATACAGACAGAACATTCTTTGTTTATGAACTTAAGAACATCGTTGCTTCTGAACTTCAGAGCAAGATAGGCTTTGTTGATATTGATAATGTTGAGTTCTATTTCGGTTCGTATCCTCAGCTTACAAAGTCAATCATGGTTTACTGTCCAACAAATAAAGTTGAAGAGGTTAAAGAGGTTATTTCTTCTCTTGATAACAATTTAGGTGATATGTATTACCCGATTGCAACAATTACAGATCCAACAGAACTTTCAATTCTTGCAGCTAAGGAAGAACTTGTTATCAAGCTTATTAACAATCCTTCAATCTCTGTTACATCATTTGAAATTTCAGGTGATCTCGATCCATCAGATGATGGTGTTAAGTATATTCTCTATGTACTTGAATCTCCTGAAAATATTGATCTTATCATTGATATGTGGTCAAGAATCTAAATTTTCCATGGAGTTGATTTAAATGGAATTTATTAACCAACCTAGCATATATCCCATAACGCTTGAACAGTTGCTCAGGCTTACGGTTGAAAAGAAAGGCTCTGACCTTCACATAGTCGTAGGTATGCCACCTTGTATTCGTATCGACGGCGACATCGTTAAACAGGATTTTCCCCCTATGAAACCGGCTGATGTCGAAAATATGCTTATGCAGATAATGTCCGATAAAAACAAGAACGACCTTAAAGAAAATCTTGAGTTAGACCTTTCGTACTCGGTTCCGCAGTGTGCTCGTTTCAGAGGTAATGTGATTGTTCAAAGAGGCACACTTGCTGCGGTATTCAGGGCTATTCCATTTGAGATTCCTACACTTGATAAGTTAGGTCTTCCAGCAGACGTTCGCAGACTTTGTACTCTTCCTCGCGGACTTATTCTTGTTACCGGCCCTACCGGTTCAGGTAAATCAACAACGCTTGCAGCTATGATGAACCATATGAATGCTAACTTTGAGTACAATATGGTTACCATTGAAGACCCTATAGAGTTCCTTCATTCTCACAAACGTTCAATCATTAGGCAACGTGAACTTGGCGGAGATACACTCAGCTTTAATAATGCATTAAGAACTGTTCTTCGTCATGACCCTGATGTTATTATGATTGGTGAGATGCGTGACGCCGAAAGTATCAGTATTGCTCTTACAGCGGCTGAAACAGGCCACTTAGTGCTTTCTACACTTCATACTCAGACGGCTCCGCTTACAATTGCTCGTATCATAGACTCTTTCCCAAGTGAACAACAGAATCAGGTTCGAAGTCAGCTTTCAAATACACTTCGTGCGGTTATTTCTCAGCAACTTCTCCCGCGTCTTGGCGGTGGTCGAGTATCAGCGGTTGAATACATGGTTGATACACCTGCTATTCGTAACATGATTCGTGAGGGTAAAGATCATCAGATATATTCCACAATGCAGACCGCTCAAAAGGAAGGGATGCAAACAATGGACCAGGCTCTTTTGAAACTTCTCAGAGAGCAGAAAATCTCACGAGAATCAGTTCTTGAAAACTGTGTTGAAAGAGCAGAGATTCTTCGTCAGATGCAAATGTATTAATTTAATCCTCTAGAAGCAGTTTTTGCTATACATATTATATATAGTGTGAAAAGTAAAAATTGCTATATCTACCATATATGTCTCAAGAAGGGGGATAACTACTTTTGGATTTCACATATGAAGCCCTGAATAGACAGGGTGAATCTATAACAGGTAAGGTTGTTGCTAACTCTACATCGGAAGCGTATGAAAAATTACGTGAAGCAGGTGTTGTTGTTACAGCTCTTAAAGAAGATGCTGCCAGAAAAAAAAGAAAAGGCGGCAAGAAGGTTTCTCTTGCAGATATGTCTTTGTTTTCTCGTCAGCTTGCTGCTATGATTGGTGCAGGTATTCCTGTTACCCAGGCAATGAATACTCTCGTTGCGCAAACAACTAACCCTACTCTTGCTAACGCCATCAAAGAGGTAGCGTCAGATGTTGAGGGCGGTTCACCACTTTCAGATGCATTCAGCGCGCAAAAACCTGTTTTTTCAGATTTGTTTTGTTCAATGGTTGCTGCCGGTGAAATGGGTGGTATGCTTGATAAAACCTTGCTTGCTATGTCCAACCAGCTTCATAAAGATAAACAGCTTAAAGATGCCATCAAGAGTGCTACTCAGTACCCCAAAATGGTTGGTGGTCTAGCGATTATTATCGTTATTTTTATGCTTATTTTTATGGTTCCTACCTTCCAGGGTATGACTGAGGGTGCTGGCGATCTGAACCCAATTACACTTTTGATTTATGCATTATCTGAACTTATGAGAGAAAAATGGTTTATTGTATTCCCAGTTATAGGTATTGCAATATTCCTCGTTATTCAGGTAATTAAGTCCCCGCCAATACAACATTTTTGGGAAAGCCATAAAATGAAGGCTCCTGTTGTTGGTGAGCTTATTTCCAAAACAATATTTGCTCGTTTCTGCCGTATTTTTGCAACACTTGTTGCCGGTGGTGTTACAGCAGTTAAAGCTCTTGAAACTGCAGGTCCGACTTCAGGATCCAAACTTGTAGAGAATGCAGTTGTAAAAGCAATCGAAGATGTTGAAAACGGTAAAACGATTCATGAGGCATTAGATGCGCCACAGATATTCCCGCCAATGGTTATCAGTATGATAGCAATCGGTGAAGAAGCAGGTTCACTTCCAGTCATGCTTGACAAGGTTGCTGAATTCTACGAGGAAGACGTTGATGCTCTCGCAAAAAACTTAGGTGCCGTGCTTGAACCTATTATGCTTGTTCTTTTGGGTTCTGTTGTTGGTTTCCTTATTATTGCACTTTATCTTCCTGTTTTTCAGGCAACTACATCTTATCAGGGTTAAGACGTGGAGACGAAAAATTCATACAACTCCAAAAAACAAAAACATATTCTTTTGCAAGGGAGAATGATATAAAATGGCAAAAGCATGCAGTGCTATCGGCATTGAGTATAATTCATTTGAAATCAAAGCCGTTGAGCTTACAAAATCTGCGGATGGTAAAGTTAGTGTTACAGGCTCAGCAAGTGTTAAGCTTAAAGAGGGTATTATAGGAGAAGGTATTGTTACCGACAGCCCTCTTTTCGGTGCAGCCCTTAATGATCTATTTGACTTAGGGAAAATGAAGAAGGATTCACCTATAGTTATTGGTGTCAACAACGAAAATGTAATTATGCGATATGCAACTTTCCCAAAAGTTCCTCAGGATAAATTAAGGAGCGTTGTTACAATGCAGGCACAGGACTTTATTCCTGTTCCTGTAAACGAATTAGGTCTTGATTTCGTTGTTGTAGATGAAACTACAGATGATGATGACCAACCTGCTCTTAATATGATTCTTGTTGGAGCAAGAAATACAATGCTTCATAATATTATTCAAAATTTTGAAGGGGGTAAGTTTGAAGTTGTTGATATAGATAGCTCGTTCCTTGCGTGGTGCCGAGTGGCTATAGACGAAGCTTCTGACAATTCTGCTTTTGCATATTTTTCGCTTACTGATGACGTGCTCAATTTTGTTGCAGTTGTAGATAAAGAGATTAAGATGGTTCGTTCAATCAATATCCCTGACCGTGCTATAATCGAGGTGAAGAAAGCTTTCAGTTCCCCTGAAGAAGTTACTTCTATAGAATATGAGACAATTGCAGAGTTTCTTCAATCAGAGCTTATTTCGTCAATTAACTATTTCCAGATGCAGACAAATATTGTTCTAGAAGCTGTATTATTCAATACAGCATCAAAACTTGAGGAACAGCTTGCTCAGTCTATTGCGGAAAAATGTTATGTTCCGCTTAGCATACCCTCTTTCTATGATAATTACGCAAGCGGTAGTTTTTCACCAAAAGATTATGCGGGCTGTATTAGTCTTGCTAAAATAGGATTGGAGGCACAATAACAATGAAATATAGAGTTAGTTTGCTTCCTGAGAAAAACAGAAAGCGCATAATTGGTAAAAAGAAAGCCGAAAAGGGAAGAGGAATTGCAAACGTTTTCTTACTTGTTTTGCTCGGCGCATTATTTATTACCATTATTGGTAAGGGTGTTGCGGACGCTAAACTTAAAGAGCTTCAGGAAAAAAATGCTGAATGTGAGCAAAAAGTTTCTGCTCTTCAGCACTATAGAGATATAAACACAGCTCTTCAGAATAAACTTAAGCTTATTGAAGATATTCAGGTAGATGAACCGTCTCTTTACAACTTTGTTACAAGACTTGGTAATGCTTCGCGCCCGGGTATTTCAATTTCAACTCTTGATTGTGTTGATTGGAAGGTATCGCGTATATGTAACATTACAGGTAAAGCAGTTTCCAGAGATGCATTTACAACGTATTTTGAATCATTAAAGGAACTTAAAGGTGTAAGTAACGTACAATGTACCAGTTATACAACACAGCTTGTTGACGGTGAACTTAAAGCGGATTTTGCTATTACTATTACTTGTAGCGGTGGCGCAGTTGCGCCTGCTCCGGTTACAGAAGCGGCTACTGAAACAACAGAAAACAGCGCAGAATAAGGAGGGGGAGCATTTATGAAAGGCAAAAAAATAGAAATAAAAGATATAACAAGCTCTCCATTCTTTGTTATTGGTATAATGGTATTTGTATGTTTACTGATTGCAGCAATGACAGTAACAATGATTATGGGTATTAATACAACCAAGCAAGAGATTCTTGATGCTCGTGCTCTTTACGAGCAGAATGTTCGCGAAATTGCTCTTTTGGAGGAGCTTAAAATCAAGAGCGAAGCTGCTGAGCAACAACTTGATGCATGTAAAGATATTCTTCCGGATTCATTAGGTGATGTATATCTTCTTGAAGAAGAAGTTCTTGCAAAATGCAGACTTTTTGGTTTAAAGGTTGAAGGTATTACCCAAACCGTTGCAGTTAATGAAACAAATGAGGTTGTTTTCCAGTTGTCAGTAGTAGGTTCATTTGAAACTATTTACAATTATATGAACTATTATTCAAATCTTGAACAGGTTCACAGATTTGATTCTATTACATTAACACGCGTTTCTGATGAGGAATATAAGGCAAGTCTGTCGCTTTCGTTCCTTTCAGCAGAGGGCTCTGAAGGGGCAGTGCAGGCTGCAGTAAATGATGCAACCGAATAAAAGTGCAAATCAATAAATATAACATCTAAAAGGGGTCAATCACATTGGCAGATATGAACATAATTATTCCGGGTAGCGTTGAATACTTTCTTATCCAAGAAGGTAAGGTTACCGAGGGGCAAGTAAGAGAAGCACAATTAAATATGCAAGATGGTAAAGGTGAAGTTCCTGCTGAACTTGTAAGCTTGGGCTATTGTACAGAAATAGATGTGGCTCACGCATTGGAAAGAAAAACAGGCTATAAGTTTGTTTCTATTGAAGAAACAGGTATTAACTTTGCCGTTGCAAACATAATCCCGGTTGAGCTTCTTGCCAAGAGAAGAATATTACCTCTTTATCAGGATGAAAAGAAACTTTTTGTGGTAATGCACAATCCTAACGACCTTGGTGTGCGAGATAACCTTTCTGTTCGTACCGGTGGTCTTGAAATTGTTCCGCTTATTGCCACGGAAAGCGAACTTAATGCCGCTATAGATACCATTGTTAACAATGCTAATAATATCGATACTTATGAAGATGAAGATGCAACTCAGGAAGAGGAGCTTGCTGCACTTGAAGAACTTGCCGCAGATGAAAAACCTGCTGTTCAGCTTGTTAACCAGGTAATTACTAATGCAGTTAAATCAGGTGCATCGGATATACATATTGAGCCAATGGAGAAAACAATGCGAATTCGTCTTCGTATAGACGGCGTTCTTCATGAGGTTCTCCAGAACCCTATAAAATTACATAATTCAGTTGCTTCCCGTGTTAAAGTTATTGGCGGTATGGATATTGCTGAAAGGCGTATTCCTCAGGATGGACGTACAACAGTTAAGGTGGACGACAGAACATTCGATATTCGTATTGCGGTGCTTCCATCTGTATACGGCGAAAAAATCGTTATGCGTCTTCTTGAACGTGGCGCAAAATCAGTTCAACTTAAAGATATTAAATTTTCGGCTTCACAGGTTGATAAATTCACTAAGACAATATTTATGCCTTATGGCTTTATGCTTGTTACAGGTCCTACCGGTTCAGGTAAATCTACAACTCTTTATGCAACTCTTGCAGAAGTTTCAGATATTACAAAACACGTTATTACACTTGAAGACCCGGTTGAGCGCCGTATGGCAGGTATCTGTCAGGTGCAGATGAACAATCGTGCAGGTATGACATTCGCAGCAGCTCTTCGTTCCGTTCTCCGTGCTGACCCTGATATTGTCATGGTCGGTGAAATTCGAGACGGTGAAACTGCGAAGATTGCTGTTGAATCCGCTCTTACAGGTCATATGGTTTTCTCTACCCTTCATACAAATGATGCTCCATCGGCTATTACACGTCTTGATGAAATGGGTGTTGAGCCGTTCCTTACAGCATCGTCTCTTGTTGGTGTTCTTGCTCAGCGTCTTGTTCGTGTGCTTTGCCCACGTTGTAAAGAAGCGGTTGAGCTCACATATCGTGAAATACGTAATAGTCTTGAAGATTTCCCTATTCCTGAAGGAAAAACTCTTGACGATAAAACTATAATTTACGAACCAAAGGGCTGTATGGCATGTTCTAATACAGGCTATAAGGGTCGTCAGGGTGTTTTCGAATTCCTTCAGGTTACAAATGAAATTAAACAGCTTATTCTCAAACGCTCAGGCGTTCAGGAGATAAAAGAACTTGCTGTTAAGCAGGGTATGCATACTCTTCGTCAAGAGGGTATTGATAAAGTTATTGAAGGCACTACTTCAGTTGAAGAGGTTCTTCGTGTGCTCGTATAAAAGATTTATTTGATGGATGTTTTGTTATAAATCATTCATTGTTCGCTATTCACTATTCACTCTAGATTAAAAAGGAGTTGAGGTCATGAACATTTTAACCAAAAGGAATGGTATAGCTCTTGTAGCGGTTATGGCAATCTTACTTGTGCTTACACTTTTGCTTCCGATTATGTTCTCAATGTCAGAAAATGCTATGGAAGCTGCTATGACAGGTTCAGATGAGCAAAAAGCATCTTACCTTGCCCGATCTATGATAGAGTTTGCGGTTGGTGCGTTCCAAATGTGTTATGATGGAGCCGAAGCAGATGAAGAAAAAGGTGTAGAAGTTCCTGATGACCTTTCTGCAGTAGACGAAAATTCTCCTGATTTACTTAAGTTAAAAAAATTCCTAAAAATAGATAAGAAAATGTCTGTAACCATGATGTATATGTATCGTGATGAAACAGTTCCTTTTCCTGATACTTTCCCTAAGAAAAATCCAAATGAGAGTGATGCGGATTTTCGTGAGAGAGTACTTAAAAGTGATGAATATAAAAACTACCTTGAAAAAGGTATTATTTATTCAACAACCACGCCTGCAGGCTTCTCAGTAGAGGATGTCAAGAAGGGCAAGGTGCCCTATGGACATAAAACTGCTGTTACTAATGGCTTGGGGAATATGGTAAATGGTTCGTATATGGGTTACGCTACCTGTGATATTGTATATAATGATTCTATAGATTATTATAGAACAAGTGTAGATGCTACAACTCAATCAAGAACAACTGAAAAAATAAAAGATGATGACCCAAAGGGAGCTCCGGCTACACAGTATAGTAATTATCTTCAGAAAGCAAAGACTGCAATAAAAAATGGTGATGATCTTACAGCTGATGAGCAAATATTCAAGGTAGAAAACAATAGAGTTGAATTTACTTCTTATGGTAATATAAATGGTAAGGGTGTTGTACGTAGTTGTTATGTTATTCTCCCTACTAAGCCTTCGGAAAAAAGTTGGATTGTTCCTGCTAATATTGAAAGTAACCAGATCTTCCCTGATACTGATCAGGCAAGTGGCGTAACAGCTCTTTCTATTAATAACGACAGCTTTTTTGAAGGTGATATGGAAGTAGCTATTAATGGTCAGCCTGTTTACGGTTTTTCTTGTATAGGTAATATGGTGCTTTCTACTAAAAAAATCAAGTACAAAGCAGCAGCAAACGATTTCCTTGGCCTTGCTGAAGGTACAACTATGGACTATGTTGACTATATTGATGCGTATAATGCAAAGGTTGATGATTATAACACAAATACTGTTGATCCGCATAATGACGCTGTTCAGAAGAAGATTGATAACGATGAAACTCTCGGACCTGATGATGTTTTCTGGGAGCACATGCAGTATATTAACAGTAACATTGAAGATTTCTCTTTAGGTCTTCATCCTGAAACTACAACGGTTAACCCTGAACGCGACCCGTTTTTTAACTGTTTAAAAACCCAGAATATGAGAAACTGGGCAGAGGGCGCAAGGCGTGATAATTTTGTAGCCTTCACAGCTACTAATGGTATTCAGATAGATATGCCTGTTAACGTTATTATGAACCCATGCCGTACGGGTCGTATCGGCGACGGTATCGCTTCAAACCAATCACTTTACAAGGTTCTGTATCTTCAGGCTCCGGATATTGTTTTCAATAACCGTGTAAATAGCTTCGTTTCATTGTATACAAAGAATTCCGGTCTTGCGTATCTTCTTGATTACAATGCTTATCGTATGTCTACTATAATTTTAGCAGCACCAGAAAGCACACCATATACAATGGAAATACTTAAAAATCCTGATAATCCTGATGATGGAATTGATACAGTTAAGGCCGGTAGAGTATATTTCGCAGAGGATGCATATATATGGCTTGTTCCGTTTACTGAAAATGGTTCAAACTACAAAACTCAAACCGTATATTACAAAGGTAAGGATGTTATTCTTTACAAGTTTGCTAATGCAGGTGACGTTTATCAGTTTAACGCAGAAAAAGAGACGAAAATCAACGGAGAAATGAAAAAAGCCGGTTTCTCTATGACCAGCTATTTTATGGATGTTATTTACAGCAAGGAAGATACTGATACCAATAACACTCCTTGGTGGAACCTTTGGTCAGGTATTCAAAACCTTGTTTTTGATACACTGGTAGATAGAGCAAGACCGAGAACATATGATGCACAAGACTTACAGTGGATTGGTAATATGAATGCCGGTACACAAAGTCAGCCTAAGGTTGATGACTTCTACGTTGTTTGGGCTAGCTGATTCAGAACAACAGTATATAATTAAGCATAAATTTTAAGAAAGGAAGGAATAAGACTATGAAAAAGAAATGTTCAGACAGAGTAAATGGTAAAAAAAGCTTTTTCAAAAAGCATGTCAGCAACAATAAGGTCGGTATGACGTATGTTGAGCTCCTTACTGCTCTTGCTTTGCTTGCACTTATTATCACCTCCTTCACACCTATGCTCCTTTCCTCTTACCAGACCTTGTATAATGCAGGTGAAAAGGTGCAGAATGTTTACGAATCTAAAGAAGAAATGGAAGAAGGCCTTGCAAGGCGTGATTCCGAGAATAAAGCTGCTATTAAATTGAATATGCTTGTAAACGGGGATATTCTTTTTAATCAAATTAATGTTGTTGGTAGAAAGGTTATTTCTACCTTTGAACAAGGGTTGGAAACAGTTTTTGGTCAGATAAGACCACGTGTTGAAATTATTTCGGCATCGACTGTTTATGATAACTTTACAAACCACGATGTTATTATTCAAACATATGGACTTGATTATGAAACCATCACTTTTGGGGATTTAGATATTACTAAAACTCCGGAGCAATTGGGTTTTACTGAGAAGCGGATCCATATTAAGGTTTTAGCGCCAAATAAGACGGCAAAAAAATCCTCAGGTCCGGCTGATGAAAATATGATTGGTACAGAGGACAAACTTGTTTACAATTCAGGCTATCTTTGTCCGGTTCAGGTTTATACATCAAAATTCCAAGCGGTTGATCCTGCTGATATTCCTGATGTTTTCTTTGAAAAAAGAGAAAGCAACAGATTCAAGTTGAAAATCAATAGTCCTGACGGAATACCGCTTGATTTTACTTATTCACCACTTAAAATAGCTGTTTATTATCTTGATAGCCGTGGTGAAATAAGAACTATATCCGACTATTTATATATTGACCCGCCATCACTTCTTATGGCAGGTGAAACAAAGGAAGGTATAGATTACTACACCTCCGCAGGTATCGAAATTGTTGACCGTAATGAAACTGATGATGAAACCAAAAGACAAATTGAGTATATGCTCAGAGTTGAGGGCAGAAAAATGCGTACTGCCAATAGCCAGTTTCTTAACAACATAGGTCAGCATGGAGAATATGCTTCTTCAGCCGTAGGTGCACCAAGTGTTGTTCGTCCTAACCAGGAGAGGACTGAGATCCGTTCAATACGTTGGATAGATAACGATGAAACTCAGGGTGTGAGCCCATATTATGTAATGACAGGTACAAACGGTTCTATTTACCGTATGTATACCTTCTCATCAGATAAGTCTGATATTTTCAGCGCTGCTATGGGTGCAACTATATACAACACAAAAACAGGTTATTTTGGTGGAGCGCAGAACTATATTGACAGAGTTTATACGACAGAAAGGGGAAGAAAGGTTTATCCTTCTTTCTGGGGTGGAGACTACTCTCATATATTCGAATACACATCAGCTCAGCGAAGAGTTACATATGGTCCATCTGCTAACTACAAACTGTCAGATTCAAAAGGTGATGAGGCGTGGTTAACGTCTGCAACATCTCAAATTAAAGACGGCAGCACTAAGCGTACAGTTACTCGTGCCGGTATTGTAGGCGATGAAGTGTTCAATGTTATGAGTGCCAACGCGCAGTTCTGCTACTACTATAATGGTGAAGGTACTGAACATAGTTATGGTTACAAAAATGCCCGACCACTTTCATATATTCTTACAGAACGTGGATGGCCAATACGTCTGACCGGTGTTATCGGACCTATTGATAAAGATGACCCATTTAACCTTGATGCTACAGACCTTTATCTTAATCTTTGTGCATTCTGGGATGGTAAAAATATTACATCTAATATCCGTAGTGAGGAATATTATTGGGATTCATCTCAGGTTCTTGCATTTCATTATAAATACAAGGGCCATGAATCTCAGGATGACTATTCATACGGCGGAATCAGATTAAAAGCTTTGGCTTCATACCCTGTTAAGAATTTTGATGGCAATGCGGACTACTTGAATAGTAGCGCCGATGATAATAATACGACCAGTATGGGTAAAATTGCAAATGTTCGTGCCTATACTGAGAAGAATGATAAAGCCGACAGAACATCAGGCTACTCGAACGACGTTAATATTACCGATGTTATTTACATTCCAAGTACAGATACTACTCAAGGTTCTACCTTCTATGTAGGCAATGTACACGGCTATGCGAACCTTGTTCAGAACGTTAAAATTTCAGGCACCGATGCTTACCATGTTCAGGCAAAGACACATGAATATGTTTATTATGAATGGTCTGATGGTGTTTTGGGTATTGGTAGAGGTTGGAAAAAGAAAACAAAAACTGTTGACCCTATAGAAGATGACAGAGCTGAAAAGACATTCGGTGAAGGAGTAGCGGTACCTTCCGGAGTAAGTCATGTAGGCAAATGGTATAGAAATGCATCTGAAGGCGGTTTCATCGGCATCGGTGAAGGTAATGGTTGTTCATATCCTAAAGGTTCTATTACAGACTACTTTATTTTCAGCAATCATGACGGTACTGCAACATATGTTGCAAAGTTCAATGACAATGACTATGCTCGTATGAGCGAGGATGATCGTCAGGGGGCTTTTGGGGCTATTGAAGTATGGCTTGCTTCTAATGACGCTACAGTTGCGTTGTCTCAATCAGCACCTAATAACGAGACAGAAAAAATCATGTTTTATAGTGTAGCAGGAGCTACGATTTATGATGGTGCAGATAAGAAGACTGAAACAAAATTCTTCCTTCCTTCAATGAATTGTGCATGGGAGTATTTGTATTATGATGACGTTTATTTCACCTTCGGATACTCCTCTAACCGTGAGCGTGTTTATACAAATATCACATACGATGGCGTAACAGAATATACACGTTCCTATGAGCGCTTGTATTTCCGTTCTCACTACGGTCAGGATGCAGCGTATTATACAGAAAATGTTGACCATCAGCCTGTGGAATACAGTATAAACCAGAGTGCATACAGTGAGACACTTCCTATCCACTACCCTAACAGAGCTGTAAGTAATGGATGGGGCGGTATGCAGACATCAGATGCTTTCCTTAATAAGGAAGATAACGATTACTACAATGTGTGGTTCCCAGGCGAAATGTATAACCTTACAAAAATTGCTTCTAAAGACGGTGTTACAGTTGCTGTTGGTTATGCAGTTGCGGCTTCCAGCTATCAGCATGCATTAGCTTCGGATTCCAGTGTTACATCAACAGGTCTCGGTAGTATTTACAATGACGGTGTTCTTTCTGCTATGATTGAGGGTAAAGATGATGCTCTTGTTAATCTTCTTTACTATAAAGATAATGCAACATTTGATGATTATTCTTTATATAGTGCCGCAGACGAAGATAAAAATAATACTCTTAAACTCAATCAGTATGCCGAATACGGCAATATAAAGTATGGTATGCATGGTAGAGATAGTATCCAATTCACAGCAGTTGACCTTCTTGTTGAAAATAAAAAGAAATCTGAAACATCTGCTGATTATACTGTTAACTATTATGCTTACTATGGCGATAATAAGGGTAGAGTATTCTATTCACTTGTTGCAACCGGTTCAGGTAGTAACACTGCTGAAGGCGAAATGAATGCAAGTGAAGCAGGTGCTGAGCTTGTACCATATATCAGTGATAAACCTACACGCGTTGAAAGCCGTAGCGTTGCGCCGTCCCAGATGGTGGAGGTTACTGTAGGTGGTCAAGGTCTTGACAAAATTTTCTCAAGAATTGTTACTATTGATGCTAAGGATGATATGATTATCATCACCGGTGAAATGGTTAAAGGCACTAAAGAATATATTGTTGTTGGTACTAAATCAGCAGACGGAAGTTTCAAATTCGTTAAGGTTTTGAACTGCGGATTTAATTCTGTTATCAATGATGCAACCATTGTTGGTGGTTATTACTATATCGTTGGTGAAAATACTCCTAACCCCGGTGGTTGGGTTGCAGGCATTTCTATTGAAACTCTTAAGAGTGTAGTTGAAACAGCGTTAAATAATGGTGCTACAGAAACATCTATCAGCACACCATCTTTGACGGATGAAGCATCCGGCAGTAAGTCAGCTGATTCAAGCCAACTTCTCTGGCGCAGCACAGATGTTAAGCTTTATGCTATAGCAGGTAGAGATACTAAATAAAAAAGGAGGCAGTAGTAGATGTTTAAATTTTTAACATCAAAAAAAGGATATACCCTTGTAGAACTTATGATAGTTCTTGTATTGCTTTCCTTAGGTGGCTTTGCCCTTATTAACATTGTTAGTGTTGCTTATCGTTCATTTAATAAAAGCGAGGAGCGTTATATCAAGCAAGAAGCGGTGAAGGAAGTTGCCGCACGCTTGGAAGGTGGCAAAACAGGAGTTTTGTCCGCTAAAACTGCTGATATTTTCGATACAGTTGATGTCGTCCCTGCAGAAGACTCGGTAGATGATGCTTATTCATACCTTTTTGCAGAGGAAGGTTTCAATGAAAAAGGGCAATTTGTGGGCTACTATATATATGTACAAAATAGTGGCGTTAAAAGAGCCGATGCTGAAAAGCTATCCGAAACCCCCATATATATTGAAATTAAGCCTTATTATGAGACCATAACTGACGAAGGAAATAATATCTATATTGACGATGATAATACTGTTAAAATAAAACAGTATAATTCAGTTACTGTATCACTTTCTGCTCTTGAGGCTGATTACCAGCGTATCGATGCCAATGAAGACGGGAAGATAGATAAACCAATATCAGATGATAAATATTATACTCTTGATGTTGCCTACCATTTCCCGAACATGGCAACAAGTAAAGAAGATGTTATGGTTAACCATAAGACCGCAGATGTACTGTCTACCTCTATTACTTATAATCAGACAACAGGTGCAATAACAGGTGATGAGGTTGAAACAATACACTGCCCTAAAGAAAAAGGTGAGACGTATAATGGGGAACATTGCAGATTAGAGAATACCGAGCATTTTTGTTGTATTTCAGACTGTGGTTGTCCGGGTAATTCAGGCATAGTTCTTAAAGTTTATTGCGATTCTATTGTGAATCCAAATAACGCTGAAACAAGTATTTTCCCACCTTCAATGTGCTTTATTGCCACAGCCTCCTATGGTCTTGATTCAGGTGAAGTTGGCATGCTTTGTGCGTTCCGTGATGAGTGCTTAAAGACAAATCCTCTTGGCAGAGCTTTTGTAAATGCTTATTACACTATTTCACCACCAATTGCTGAGTTTATCAGCGAAAGCGAGCCTCTTAAGGCTGCAGTAAGAACTGCTCTTAAACCACTCATTGTTGTTGCAGAATATGCACTCAATGAAGAAATCAGAGCAGAAGGCGCAGTTTCCTTTGTAGTGCTTATGCTTT
>CAJGCL010000019.1 GCA_904501675.1 Clostridiaceae bacterium | reverse complement strand
AGTATCAATATAGAAAGGTTTATCGGTTTTGTTTTCAACCTTAACTCGTCTTGTGATTACACCATAATCGTTGAAAACTGTGTAAATAAGTGTTACAAGCACACCTGTAACCTTATCTTCAGTTAATACTTCAAGTGTGTCTGCTTCAGTTTCGTCGTTTACATATGTTGATGGCATACCGGGGATAGGCTGTTTGCCACTATAAATTTTATGACTTACATATCTTAAATCTGTAACCTTGTTTCCGTCAGCATTTTCAACCGCAAAAGCAGAAAGACGGAAATCACCGGCACCAAAGGTTGAATATTCAAGCGGTGTAACGTCAGGAGAAAAGTTAAATACCTTTGCTGTAGGGCTGTCGGGGCAGAATGACGCAAAATCTGCTCTTTCTCTTAATTCATCAACATCCGTATCAGGAATTGTTGCACCATAATAGTAATGAACAAGATAATTGCCTTCAAAAACTCTGAATATATATGTAGATGTTTTGGAGTCTAATTTGAATGTTTTGGTTTCTTCAATAAACTTAATTGCCATTTTTATTCTCCTTTGGGTATATTGTACACGCTTACACCTTGAATAACAAAGTGGTCGTTGCCAATTTGTGTGTTTACTACTTCCAATTTTATTGCGGATGATGTTGTTTCGGCTACTGTTATGTTATCGTTCAAAATATGTTTTCCGGTATAAATGAGAGTAGTTTTACCATCAATTTCAGCATAAATGTTATATTGCCTGATCGTTGCAGTTTTTTCAGTAATAAATATGGTGTTAAAGGTTTGTGGTTTATCGAAACGGAATTCGATATAATCGCCTTGCTTTCCTTCAAAAGCGCCTAAAGATGCCTCAACAGTGTCTGTCTGGACACCTTTTACTATCACTGTTTCAGCTCCTTGAATAATGTCGGTGATTTTTTCTTTTTTATTTTTACTGCATCCGGAAAGTAAGGTAACAAGTAAACATGTTGCAATCAACAGAGTAAGGATTTTATTCGTTTTCATCAGAAAGCACCTTAACCTTTTTTAATCTGTCAGGAATTTTGAGTTGCTGAGGACAATGTGAAACGCATGCACCGCATTCAATACAGTTGTGGGCGCGTTTTTCTTCAGGGATTTTTATGTATTGTCTTTTGAAATCGTCGATATCTCTTGATTTGTTGTATTCATTATATGCAGTGAAGCAAGCAGGAATATTAACGCCTGCAGGGCAATGCTCAACGCAATATTTACAATCTGTGCAAGGTATCGCAAAATTCTGCCTGAAATAGTAATTTGCCTTTTCAATAGCAACTTTTTCTTCTTCAGTAAGAGGTTTAGCTTCGTTGAATGTTTTTAAGTTATCCTCGACCTGTTCATATGTTGACATACCGCTTAAAATTACCATTACCTGAGGTAATTCATTAACGTATCTTAAAGCATATGAAGCATAGCTAGCATCGCCTAACTCGTCAAAAACGGCTCTTGCTTCAGGATTTAATTTGTGAAGTGATCCACCGCGCACTGGCTCCATAACAATACAAGGAATGTTTCTTTCTTCGAGTGCTTTGTAATATGCTTTTGCGTTGTCTGCGTCCCAATCATAGTAGTTTATCTGTAACTGAACAAAATCCCATTTGTATTTATCAATAAGTTCAAGGAAAAACTCTAAATCACCATGGTATGAAAAACCTAAATGCTTGATTCTCCCAAGTTTTTTCTGCTCGGTAAGATACTCGTATGACCTATACTCTTCAAAGGTTTTCATAATATCTCTGTTTACTGCGTGAAGAAGGTAGAAATCAAAGTAATCAACACCGCACTTTTTAAGCTGACCTTCAAAAAGCTCCTCTGGAGAGATTTTGTTGTCTCTCATATATGAGCCTGGGAGTTTTGTTGCAAGGTAAAAGCTCTCGCGTGGGTATCTGCTGAGTGCTTCTTTTGCGAAGCTTTCTGAATCACCGCCGTGGTAAAAATATGCGGTGTCAAAATAATTAACCCCGTTTTTAAAAGCAAGGTCTATAAGACGAAAAGCTTCCTCTCTATCAATAACATCATCGTCTTCTTTAATTTTTGGTAATCTCATAAGACCAAAGCCAAGTTTGGAAATAGATTTACCTATAGAATCAAAATTACTGTATTGCATAATATAACCTCCGTTAAAGGATAGTTCAATTATACAATATAGTATATATTTTTACAAGAATTTATTAGAATACAGTTTCAATTATTTTCTGTGCACCTTCCGGAGAATATCTGAAGTAATCAATATGGTTGTCTTTTATAAAATATTTTGGTTTTTCTTTCTTGTATTTTGCTTGGAAAGAGTCAACAATTATTAACTTAAATTTCATTTTATCAGGAATAATGCTTTTTATGTAAATGCCTGCATAATCGCCTTCTTTTACTGCGTCAGTGTATTCTGCGAGACCTGAAAGGTTTGGTGCTAACTCAACAAAAATTCCATAACTTTCTACACTTCTGATAATTCCGCTTACTGTTTCCCCAACCTTAAAATTAGCGGCATTTTCTTCCCATGTACCTAAAAGCTCTTTGTGAGAAAGGTTGACTCTTCCGAATTCATCGAAACTTTTAATTACCACCTTGATTACATCACCTACGTCAAATCGTACATTCGGGTGAGGTATACGTGAAACGGAAATATTATCAATGGGCAAAAGACCATTTATGCCACAACCAATATCACAGAAAGCGCCAAATGCTTCTAGGTGTGATATTTTTACATCTAAAATATCACCTGGAATTAATGTGCTTAGATACTCATTTATAAATGTCTCTTGCATTCTTTTTCTGCTCAGTATAGCTTTTTGTACACCGTTTATATTCTCGAATCCTTCAATGTAAAACCTTACAGGTTTATTTACCCTTGATATTATTGCAATATCCTTTGTTGTACCTTCCGTTATACCTGTTGCGCACTCTTCGCGTGGGATTATCCCCTCAATAACACCCAAATCTATATGCAGGTTATGATTACAGTCGCAATAGGAAACCCTTGCTTCAATAGGAATTTTATTTATATACGCTTTTCTGAAGTTTTCAATATTTT
Source organism: Clostridiaceae bacterium (assembly GCA_904501675.1). Lineage (GTDB taxonomy): Bacteria > Bacillota > Clostridia > Oscillospirales > Acutalibacteraceae > DTU089. The sequence goes on along the minus strand of CAJGCL010000019.1, from coordinate 19,034 downwards.
CTGTAAAATACTTATTATCTTTATCCTCAATTAAAAAACCTTCGGGTAAATAAGATATCATTTTGTTATCACCTTTTTCATTTATTTTTATCTTTCTCTTTAATTTTATGTAATAGTGTGGTATAATATCTCTAAATATTGTAATTTGAGGAGGGGATTTTATGGATGTTCGTGTTGGTGATGTTTTAGAGATGAAAAAACAGCACCCTTGCGGTGGAAAACAGTTCTATGTTTTACGTTCAGGTATGGATTTCCGTCTTCGATGTCAGGGTTGTGGCAGAGAGTTCCTTATTCCTCGTTCAAAGGCAGAGAAAAATATTAAAAAGATAATCAGGGAGAATTCTGATGATTGATAAATTAACCCATGTTGAAGCAAGGTTTGAAAAGGTAAACGAACTTTTATGTTTACCTGAAACAGTTTCTGACCAGAAACTGTATGCAGACCTTATGAAAGAACTTAAAAACCTTACTCCTATAGTTGAGGTTTTCAGAGCATATAAAAAAGCAATTGATGATGGTGAAGCAGCAAAGCTGATGCTTTCTGAACATCCTGAAAAAGAGCTTAAAGAAATGCTTGAAATTGAGGTCGAAGAGTGCAAGGAAAAGGCTGCTATTTTTTCCGAAGAATTAAAAATTCTTCTTTTACCCAAAGACCCTAACGACGACAGAAACGTTATTATAGAAATTCGCGCAGGTGCAGGTGGTGAAGAAGCTGCTTTGTTTGCGCATTCTCTCTTCAGAATGTACTCGATGTACTCTGAGGGCAGAGGTTGGAAGCCTGAGGTGCTTTCTATTAATGAAACAGGTCTTGGTGGCGTTAAAGAAATTAGTTTTATGATAACCGGTGAAGGTGCATACTCCCGTTTTAAGTTTGAAAGCGGTGTTCACCGTGTTCAGCGGGTGCCTGAAACAGAATCGGGCGGAAGAATTCATACGTCAACGGTTACCGTTGCAGTGCTACCAGAGGCCGAAGAGGTTGATATTGCTATCGATCCTACAGAGCTTCAGATAGATACATTCCGTTCAAGCGGTGCCGGCGGTCAGCATGTTAATAAAACTGAATCAGCAATAAGAATTACTCATTTACCAACAGGTACTGTTGTTGAGTGTCAGGATGAAAGAAGTCAGCATAAAAATCGCGAAAGAGCAATGAAAATCCTTCGTTCACGTCTTTTGGAAGCCGAGAGAGAAAAACAGAATGCAGAGATTGCTGATGAACGTCGCTCTCAGGTCGGGACAGGCGATAGAAGCGAGAGAATAAGGACTTATAATTTCCCGCAGGGAAGAGTAAGCGACCACAGAATCGGTCTTACTTTATATAGAATTGAAGCAATTATGAACGGCGATATTGATGAGATTATAGACGCTCTAATTACAGCCGATACAGCAGAAAAATTAAAACAAAATTGAGGAATATCCGTGAATACAAAGCTTGTTAAAATTTCGGTTAATGATTCAACTGAAAAATATACTGAAGCAGCCTGCCTTTTAAAAGACGGGCAGGTTGTCGGTATTCCTACAGAAACTGTTTATGGACTTGCAGGTAATGCTTATTCTGAAGACGCAGTGAAACGTATTTTTGAAGCAAAAGGAAGGCCGCAGGATAATCCGCTTATTGTTCATATTTCAGAATTCAGCGAGCTTTATGAGCTTGTAAGCGAGGTGCCTGAAACCGCCAAAGCTCTTGCAGATGCTTTCTGGCCGGGTCCTCTAACAATGATTTTACCTAAATCAGATAAAGTTCCTTTGTGTGTTACAGCAGGTTTAAATACTGTTGCTGTAAGATGTCCTGCTCACCCGATAGCCAATAAACTTATTAAAGTTGCAGGTATACCGCTTGCAGCACCATCCGCCAACCTTTCAGGTAAACCAAGTCCAACAAAGGCTGAGCATGTTTACAAGGATTTAAACGGAAGAATTCCAATGGTAATTGATGGTGGCGAGTGTGAAGAGGGTGTTGAATCTACGGTTATTACGCTTGCAACACCAGTACCTAAACTCCTGCGTCCAGGTAACATTACGTTAAAACAGCTGAAATCAGTCCTTGGTGAGGTTAGCGTTGATGACGCAGTTCTTAATCCTTTAAAAGAAGGTGAGAAAGTTTCATCACCGGGTATGAAATATAAGCATTATTCTCCTGATGCAAGCGTTGTTGTTGTAAAAGGAAGTTACGATAAATTCAAAGAATATGTAAATCTTAAATTCTGTGATGGTACATATGCCATGGTTTTCAAGGGTGAAGGTGAAGGCATAAGTGCCCCTGTACTTGAATACGGTTCTGTTGATGATTATCGTCAGCTTTCCCACGCATTGTTCGATTCACTCAGGTATCTTGATGAAATAGGTGCAAAAAGATGCTTTGTAAGATGTCCTGATGAAGAAAATGACGATAACCTTGCTGTTCTTAACCGGTTGCTTCGTGCTGCATCTTTTGATGTTGTAAACCTTGATAAAAAAACGCTTATTGGTTTAACAGGTAAAACAGGTTCAGGTAAATCAACCGTAAGCGCTTTATTCAAAGAAAATGGCGCATATGTAATAGATGGTGATGTTGTTGCCCGTAGGGTTTTAGTTGAAGATAAAACTCTTTTAAGTAAGCTTGAAAATGCATTTTCGGGTATACTTAATAGTGATGGCGCTTTGAATCGTAAGGCTCTTGCTGCAAAAGCTTTTTCTTCGCCTGAAAATACAGATAAACTCAATTCAATAATTCATCCTGCAATAAACGATTATATTCATAATGAAGTTAAGCAAGCTTTTGAAAATTATGATGTTGTTGTAGTTGATGCCGCGGCAATAATCGAATCAGGCTTTGCGGATGAATGTGATTTTCTTCTTGTAGCTCATGCTCCTTTTGATGTTCGTAAAGAACGTATTTTGAAAAGAGATAGTTTATCAGAAGAAGATGCACTTATAAGAATGAATGGCCAGAAAGATGATAATTTTTATCTTTCAAAGGCAGATTTCATAATAAATAATTTCCCGCCTTATGACTTGAATGAGGAATTCAAAAAGGCAGAAAAATTCATATATGGAGGACACTAAAATGGATATCGATGCACTAAAAAATGAACTTTGCTATAAACCAAAGCATGCTTCTGCTGTTGTAGATGAAAGCATTATTATTGAAGCTGATGCTTTTGCAGAGGGTTATAAAAATTTCCTTAACAATGCAAAAACAGAAAGAGAAGCAACAGAGGCTGTTTTAGCGGAAGCTAAAAAGAATGGATTTGTTGAATTTGATTGCCATAAAAAATATAACGCAGGTGATAAGATTTACTATGTAAATCGCGGCAAAGCAATTATCCTTGCAGTTATCGGTAAAAAGCCTCTTACAGAGGGTGTTAAAATAGCTGCTGCGCATATAGACTCTCCACGCCTTGATTTAAAACCGAATCCGCTTTACGAAAGTGATGAGCTTGCGCTTTTTAAAACCCACTATTACGGCGGTATAAAGAAATATCAGTGGGTTGCGATTCCTTTAGCTCTTCATGGTGTAATTATCAAAGCTGATGGAACTAAAGTTGATGTTAAAATTGGTGAAGAAGAGGGCGATCCTAAGTTCGTTATTTCTGATATTCTTCCTCATCTTGGTGCTGAACAGGGCAAACGTACTCTTTCTGAAGGCATAGCAGGTGAAGAGCTTAATGTTATTGTTGGCTCTCGTCCGTTTAAAAACGATGAAGGCAGTGAGCTCGTAAAGCTTAATGTATTAAAGCTTCTTAACGAAAAATATGGTATTAAGGAAGCAGATTTCCTCAGCGCTGAGCTTGAGGTTGTGCCTGCATTCAAGGCAGATGATATTGGCTTTGACAGAGGTCTTATCGGTTCATATGGCCACGATGACCGCGTTTGCGCTTATCCTGCGGCTATGGCAGCTTTTGCTGTTGAGAACCCTGAATATACTGCAATAAGTGTTCTTACCGACAAAGAAGAAACAGGTTCTGAAGGCAATACAGGTCTTCAGTCAAGATATATGGAAAACTTCATTGCATATCTTGCAAAAGCTAACGGACTTGAAGTTTTTGAGGTTCTTTCAAAGAGTGAGTGTCTTTCTGCAGACGTTAATTCAGCTTTCGACCCAACATTTAATTCTGTTTTTGAAAAAAATAACACCTCCTTCCTTAATAAAGGTGTGGTTATTACTAAATATACAGGCGCAAGAGGTAAGAGCAGTACAAGCGATGCAAGCGCTGAGTACATGGGTAAAATCCGCAGAATGCTTGATGAAGATAATATTGTATGGCAGATTGGTGAGCTTGGCAAAGTTGACGCAGGCGGGGGCGGTACAGTTGCTAAATATATCGCAAATCTTGATGTAGATGTTGTTGATTTAGGTGTTCCCGTTCTTTCAATGCACGCGCCATATGAAGTTGTTTCAAAACTTGATTTATATATGGCGTTTAAAGCCTTTTCAAAATTCTTTAATCAAAGGTAATTTTTATGAAAAAATTTAAGAAATTAATTTCAATTATTCTTGTTACCATAATGTTTTGTGGTTGTCTTTTAACAGAAGGCTTTGCAGAGGGTGAAGCTCTTTTAGGTGATATTGATGGAGATGGCAAAATATCCACTAAAGATGCGCGTAGCGTGCTTCGTATGGCATCTGGTGTTGATCCTGAAAATCTTGCTTTGGCAGATTTAGATGGTGATGGTTTTGTTTCTGTAGAAGATGCTGTAAAGACTCTATATGAAGCAACCAATATTGGCGGTGTTGTAATACCCGATAAAAATGGAGAAAACTATCTTTCAGATGAACCAGATAACGAATTTATAAAGATTATTGCCAAAGCATATGATATAGATGAGGAAGCTCTTGTAGCTATCTACTCTGTTCCTGATAGTGGAACAAATTATGTATTACAGTTTGGTAATAAAGGAACATCTTTTAATAAAAAATATCCGAAAAACGCTGATAATCTTGTTATGGTGTATCATATTGGTATTGCTCCCAAGAGAGAAATAAGTTATACCGATGGCAAGCTTACAGGGGGAAAACACCATAATTGTACGGCGTCAGAGGGTTGGATGGTTTTTGGTTTAGTAAAAACTGAGGTTATGGCACAATATCCAACATATTTTAATTAATTTATTAAGGAGAATATAAATGAGTGACAGGCAGAATGTTGATAAGAGATATATTTCACCTTTAATTTATACAGTTTGCAGACCACTTTTAAAATTCGTGTTTTATGTGGTTTTCTGGCCAAAGGTTAAGGGTAAAGAGAATATTCCTAAAAAAGGTGGCGCTGTGCTTGCAGGTAACCATGTTTTTGTTCTTGACCCGTTTTGCGTAGGTTCAGGAACAAGAAGATGTGTTCACTTTTTAGGTAAATATGAAATTTTTAAATATAGGTGGTCCAATTGGCTTTTTAAACAAGCTGGCGTTATCCCTGTTCATCGCCAGAGAAAAGACCATGCTGCTCTTGAAGCTGCCGAAGATTATTTAAAGGCAGGAGCCCTCATTGCGCTTTTCCCCGAAAGTACTATTATTAAGCCTGAAGGCATCAGAATTTTACCATTTAAAATGGGCGCTATAAAAATGGCTTATGACACAGGCTGTCCTATAGTTCCTTTTACCGTTAATGGTAAATACATACCTATTGTTGGTAAAATTTCAATTACTTTCCATGAACCGTATTATGTTGAGTCTGATGACCTTGAAGCAGAACGCGAAAAGCTTATTCAAAAGGTTTGTGCAGGTCTTAATCCACTGTTAAAGCCTGAAGAAAGACAATACACTAAATAACCATTAATTTAAATATTAAACTCTGCCTATTATATAAGGCAGAGTTTTTTACTTTAATAACCAATAAATTAATCCATACAAACTTGCACTGGTGCAACCGTATACAATAACAGGTCCTGCAAGATTGAATATTTTTGCGCCAACCCCTAATATAAAGCCCTCAACTTTAAATTCAATTGCAGGGGAAACCATTGAATTTGCAAACCCGCTTATTGGTACCGCTGTACCTGCGCCTGCGTGTTTTGCAATATTATCAAATACACCAGCACCCGTTAGTATTGCGGTTATTACTATAAGCGTACCTGATACTGCAAGCTTAGTTTCGTCCTCATTAAGATTTGTCATACCGTAAAGTAGTTTTAGAACTTCGCCGAAGCAGCAAATACCACCACCAAAAATAAAAGCTTTAATGCAATTTTTTAAAATAGGCGATTTTGGTGTTGTCTGGTGAACTAGTTCTTTATACTGATTTTTGTCCAACTCTATCCCTCTTAAAATTTATTGTATAAATATTTTTTTCATCTTATTTTAAAATATACATTGATTAATTAAATAAAATATTGTAAAATAATTGTAGTTCCTGACACAAAGGTTATTCCTGACTGAAAGGTTCGGCTATGATGATATAAACCAAAGTTTGATTTTGCCGCACCTTGTCGTAGTGCGGCATTTTTTATTTGGAGGTTTTTATGAGTTCAAGAGTAGGCGTTTTAAGTATAATTGTTGAAGATGGTAATTCCGTAGAAAGCTTGAATTCAATTCTTCATACATATGGCGAGTATATAATAGGCAGGATGGGGATTCCTTATCGTGAAAAGGGTATCAGTATAATTAGTGTTGCTATTGATGCACCTCAGGATATCATATCATCTTTAAGCGGTAAAATCGGTAATCTTAAAGGCGTCAGTGCCAAAACAGTGCTTTCGAATGTGGTGAGTAATGAATAAAATAATTGAATTAATTGATAAGCTCTCTGTTTCCCATTCACTTAGTGTAGAGGAATATGCTTATCTTATAGAGAACAGAACAGAAGAAGCTATGCTTTATCTTAAAATGAAAGCAGTTGAAGCTCAGAAATCAGTTTATGGTGATTCTGTTTATGTCAGAGGACTTATTGAAATAAGTAACGTTTGTAAGAACAATTGTCTTTATTGTGGTATACGTGCAGAAAATAATAATTGTCAACGATACAGGCTTTCACCGGAAGATATTTTTTCATGTTGCGAAGCAGGATATGAAATAGGCTTTCGTACCTTTGTTTTACAAGGTGGCGAAGACGGGTTTTATACCGACGAGGTTCTTGTTCCTTTAATAAAGAGAATCAAAGCTTCATATCCTGATTGTGCTGTAACACTTTCTTTAGGGGAAAGAACAAAAGATAGTTATCAGGCTTTATATAAAGCAGGTGCAGATAGATATCTTCTCCGCCATGAAGCTGTAAATGCTGAGTTGTATAGTAAACTCCATCCTGATAATATGAGCCTGAGAAATAGGTTGCAGTGCCTTAATGATTTAAAAGAAATCGGTTATCAGGTTGGTTGTGGCTTTATGGTCGGCGCTCCATTTCAGTCCGTTCAGCATATAGCAGAAGATTTGAAATTTATTGAAGAATTCAAGCCTCATATGTGTGGAATCGGTCCGTTTATCCCTCATAAAGATACAATTTTTAATAAAGATAATAAGGGAAGCGCAGAGCTTACTTGTTACCTTCTTTCAATAATAAGAATTATGAATCCTCGAATTCTTTTACCTGCTACTACAGCTTTAGGAACAGTAGATGCAGACGGAAGAGAGCAGGGTATATTGTCAGGTGCAAACGTAATAATGCCTAATCTGTCGCCTGCAAGTGTCAGAAAGAAATATGATATTTATGATAACAAATTATCCTCAGGTGCCGAAAGTGCAGAAAAATTAGATGAACTAAAAATCCGAATGAATAAAATCGGTTATAAAATAGAAATAACACGCGGCGACGCAAAAGGAGAGTATTGATATGGCAGTTTATAATCCAAAGTCATTAAAAGCAGAAGAATTCATCAATGACGGTGAAATTCTAGCTACAATAGAATATGCTGAAAAAAACAAAAACAATCTTCAATTAATTGAAGAAATTCTAGAAAAGGCGCAGCCTAAAAAGGTTGGTAACGGCTATCAGTGCACAGGTCTTACTCATAGAGATGCTGCTGTGCTTCTGGCTTGCGATAGACCTGAAATAATTAAAAAATTATATGCTCTTGCAAATGATATAAAGCAAAAATTCTACGGTAACAGAATTGTTATGTTTGCACCTTTATATCTTTCAAACTATTGTGTGAACGGATGCGTTTATTGCCCTTATCATATGAAAAATAAGCACATTGCTCGTAAAAAGCTTACTCAAGAAGAGGTAAAAGCAGAGGTTATTGCTCTTCAGGATATGGGACATAAGCGTCTTGCAATTGAAGCAGGAGAGGACCCTAAAAACAACCCGATTGAGTATATTCTTGAGTGTATCAAAACAATTTACAGCGTAAATCACAAAAACGGAGCAATCCGCAGAGTTAATGTAAATATTGCCGCTACCACAGTTGAAAACTATCGTAAACTTAAGGATGCCGGTATCGGTACATACATTCTTTTCCAGGAGACATACCACAAGGAAAGTTACCTTGAGCTTCACCCTACAGGACCAAAACATGATTATGATTATCATACGGAAGCTATGGACAGAGCGATGGAAGGCGGAATTGATGATGTAGGTCTTGGTGTGCTTTTCGGTCTTGAAAAATACATGTATGAATTTATTGGACTTCTCATGCACGCGGAGCATCTTGAGGCTGTTCACGGCGTTGGTCCTCACACAATAAGTGTTCCGAGAATCAAAAGGGCAGATGATATTGATCCATCTGTATTTGATAATGGTCTTAGCGATGATATGTTCAAAAAAATCATTGCTTGTATTCGTATTGCTGTCCCGTATACAGGTATGATTATCTCAACACGTGAGAGCGAAAAAGTTCGTGGTGAGGTGCTTCATATGGGTATTTCTCAGATAAGCGGTGCATCCCGTACATCTGTAGGTGGCTACACTGAGGAAGAAAGACCACACGATTCTGAGCAGTTTGATGTTTCTGATCAGCGTACACTTGACGAGGTTGTTCGTTGGCTTATGGAAAATGGTCATATACCATCATTCTGTACTGCTTGTTATCGTGAGGGGAGAACAGGTGACCGCTTTATGAGTCTTTGCAAAAATGGTCAGATTCTTAATTGCTGCCACCCTAATGCATTAATGACTTTGACCGAGTATCTTGTGGATTATGCTTCTGATGCTACTCGTCAGGTAGGTTATAAGCTTATTGAAGAAGAACTCAAAAAAGTTCCCACAGATAAAGTAAGAGAGATTGCAAGACAGAATATAGAAGATATTAAAAATTCAAATCGTCGCGATTTCAGGTTTTAAGGTGTGATTTTATGAGTTTGAATTTAACAGCATCTGCAGAAAGAGTACACATTGGCTTTTTTGGTTTGCGTAATGCAGGTAAATCAAGTGTTGTTAATGCGGTAACAGGGCAGAGCCTTGCAGTTGTTTCTGATGTTAAAGGTACAACAACTGATCCTGTTAAAAAGGCTATGGAGATACTGCCTATAGGCCCTGTTGTTATAATTGATACACCCGGTATTGACGACGAAGGCGAATTAGGAGAAAAAAGAATTGAAAAAACTCTTGAGATTCTCCGCAAAACAGATGTTGCTGTGCTTGTTGTTGACTCAATTAAAGGAAAACAACCAGAAGACGAGAAGCTTATTTCTGTATTTAACGAAAAAAATATTCCATATATCGTTGCGTTTAATAAAAGTGATTTGCAAAGTGTACCATACGAGTTAAAAGAAAACGAAATTATCGTTAGTGCTGTATCAGGTGATGGTATAAATGCGCTTAAAGAAAAAATAGGCGTACTAGCAAAATCGAAGGTAGAGCAAAAGTTTGTTGTTGCAGATTTAATTGAGGAAGGGGATATTGTTGTTCTTTGTATTCCTATCGATGAATCTGCGCCAAAGGGTAGAATAATTCTTCCTCAACAGCTTACTCTCCGCGAGATTCTTGACTGTAACGCTACTGCAGTATGCTGTCAACCATCAGAATTGGCAGATATGCTTTCTGTGTTGTCAAATAAGCCTCGCCTTGTAATAACAGATTCACAGGTTTTTGGTGTTGTTTCAAAAATTGTGCCTGAAGATATTATTCTTACATCATTTTCTATTCTTATGGCAAGATATAAAGGTGAGCTTTCAACCTTAGTGGATGGTGCAGAAGCTTTAGGGAGAATCAAAACGGGAGATAAAATTCTTATAAGTGAAGGCTGTACACATCACCGTCAATGTAATGATATCGGTACGGTTAAACTGCCTGATTGGATAAGGAAATACACAGGTGCAGAACCTGAATTTTCATTTACTTCAGGTGGTGAGTTTCCAAGTGATTTAAGGGACTTTTCTCTTGTTGTTCATTGTGGTGGTTGTATGCTTAATGAACGAGAAATGAAAAGCAGATTAGAAATTGCTGCATCACAAGGTGTTCCTGTTGTTAACTATGGTGTTGCAATAGCTAATATGAATGGTATATTAGCTCGAAGTCTTGAAGTATTTGAATTAATGTGATTTATCTTGCTATTTATTTTTCCGTATGTTAAAATTTAATTGACATAATTTTCTAAGGAGATTTTCTATGAAAAAATTATATTTTATAACAGGTAGTCAGGATTTATATGGCGAAGAAACCTTAAAGCAAGTTGCTGTTGACAGTAAAGAAATGGTTTCCTATCTTGGCGAGAAAATGAATAAGGTTGAAATTGTATGGAAACCTACAGTTCGCAGTAGCGAAGAGGCAGAAGATGTTCTTATTGAGGCTTCCGCTGATAAAGAGTGCGTTGGTGTTATTACATGGATGCATACGTTTTCTCCTGCTAAGATGTGGATTAAGGGCTTACAGGCTCTTACAAAGCCGCTTCTTCATCTTCATACTCAGTACAATAGAGCTCTTCCTTATAAGAGTATTGATATGGATTTTATGAACCTTAATCAGTCTGCTCACGGAGACCGTGAATTTGGTTTCATTTGTACTCGTTTAGGTATCAAGCGTGAAGTTGTTGCTGGCTATTATAAAAATGAAGGCGTTATCAAAAGAATCCAACGCTTTGCGGATGTTGCTTGTGCAATGAATTGCTCTCATAATCTTAAGGTTGCAATGTTTGGTAACAATATGCGTGATGTTGCAGTTACTGATGGCGACAGAGTAGAAAGCGAAATTCGTTTTGGCTGGAATGTTAACTACTATGGAATCGGAGATTTAGTAGAGTATATTAACGCTGTAACTGATGTTGAGATTGATGCTAAGCTTTCTGAACTTCAGGAAAAATATACCATGGCTACCGATAATATTGACGCTGTTAAAGAACAGGTTAAATATATTGTAGCTTTCGAAAAATTCTTTGCTGATAAGAAAATTGGTGCATTTACAGATACTTTTGAAGACCTTCATGGTCTTAAACAGCTTCCTGGTCTTGCTTCTCAGGAAATGATGTCAAAGGGTATCGGTTTTGGTCCTGAGGGAGATTATAAAACAAGTGCTTTGATGGCTGTTCTTTGCAATATGGCAGAGGGTAGGGTTGGTGCAACTGCTTTTCTTGAAGATTATACATACGACCTTACTGAAGGTGAGGAGCTTGAACTCGCTTCCCATATGCTTGAGGTTAGCCCTGTTTTTGCTGCTTCAAAGCCTGAAATTCAGGTTCATCCTCTTGGTATTGGTAGCAAAGCAGACCCTGCAAGACTTGTTTTTGATGGTATTCAGGGTAAGGGTATTGCTGTTTCTATGATTGATATGGGTACTCATTTCCGCCTTGTTTGCGCAGATATTGAGCTTACAAAACAGCCTGAAGAAATGCCAAAGCTTCCTGTTGCAAGAGTTATGTGGAAGATTCTTCCTGATTTTGCAAATGGTGCGGAAAAATGGATTTATGCAGGTGGTGCCCACCATGCAGTAGTTTCAACAGCACTTACCAAAGAGGATATTGAACTTTTTGCAAAGCTTACAGATACAGAGGTTGTATTTATAGGTTAAAATATATTAAAAACTCACAAGAATGTTTATTTTTTGTGAGTTTTTTTGCGTTTTAAATCAAATTTTTGTGAATTGTTGTATTGATTGTCAAAACTTTCGACAAAAATCAACAAATTCACAAGAAAAAGGTGATTCTTCAACGGGCTAATTTATATTTATTTTGTTTAATGTAACGATATTTGTCTCACTATATTGAATAAATTTGCTGTTAGTGGTACAATTTAGTCACTTTGTAGGAGGTGTTCCGAATGATAAAAAATTTGTCTGTTTTATTAACAGACGAAAAAGATGAAGCAACACAAAAACTTGCGTCTGTATTGCGGAATAATAAAATGGACGTTAAGCTGTGTTCCAAAAACGGAATTGAATTGTTGCGGATTTACGAAGAATCATATCCCGATATTTTAATTATGGATGCTTTTTTGCAACATGTTGATGCTATGGGTGTTATTTCACGCCTTAATGCCAAAGATCCCGTAAAAAGGCCACTCATTGTAGTAATGTCGAGTATTGATAACCCTAATTTTCAGAGAGAAATAACCAAATGCGGCGTTGATTATTTCTTTCTCAAGCCTATCGAGCCTCAATTGGTTGCTGAAAGAATTTTCCAGCTTTCGAGTTGGAAAAGTGTAGGTGTTGGCGCTCGTTACGAAGAGCGGAAAGATTTGAATGTTGTTATTACAGAAATTCTTCATCAAATTGGTGTCCCTGCACACATAAAGGGGTATCAATATGTTCGTGAAGCTATACGCCTTACGGTTGAAGATCCTGAAATGTTGAATTCGGTTACAAAGGTTTTGTATCCGACTGTTGCAAAGAATTTCAAAAGTACATCGTCTCGCGTTGAAAGAGCAATCCGTCATGGTATTGAAGTAGCATGGGATAGGGGAGATGTAGATGTTTTGAATTCGTATTTTGGTTACACAATTCAGTCTCAACGCGGTAAACCAACAAATTCAGAGTTTGTAGCAATGATTTCAGATAAAATCAGGTTAAAAAGATACGTATCCTGATAAATATATAACTGACTTAATGTTTCCGTTAAGTCAGTTCTTTTTTTATCTTATCGCGTTGTATATTATATATATAAATATAATATTAATTTTAGTTATTTATCTATTTACAAGCGTTTACATTTATTGTAAAATAATATAGATAAATTATACCGTGTTTTGCGGTTGAAAGGGGAAATATTATGGAACCCGTTTATAAACGACTTCTTCTTAAAGTTAGTGGTGAGGTTCTTGCAGGCGATGCAGGCCATGGGTTTGATTTTAATGTTATCAACGATGTTTGTCTTAACATTAAAAAAGTTACAGATAAAGGTGTTCAGGTAGGCATTGTTGTTGGTGGCGGTAATTTCTGGCGCGGACGCAGTAGTGGTGATATGGACAGAACAAGAGCAGACAGTATCGGTATGCTTGCAACTGTTATGAATTCTCTTGCTCTTCAGCAGGGCTTCCTTGATATAGGAGTTGAAGCGCGAGTTATGTCTGCAGTGCAGATTACAGGTGTTGTTGAAACATTTATGCGTGATAAAGCTGTTTCTCACCTCGAAAAAGGCAGAGTTGTTATTTTTGCAGGTGGAACAGGTAATCCGTTCTTCTCAACAGACTCTGGTGCAGCTCTCAGAGCAGCACAGATTAATGCAGACGTTTATCTTAAAGCCACTAATGTTGATGGCATTTACGATAAAGATCCGAATAAGTTCAGCGATGCTGTGAAGTTCGACAGAATTACTCATAATGAGCTTCTTGAAAGACATCTTGCTGTTATGGATACTGCAGCTGCAGCTATCTGTCAGGAAAACAATATTCCGATTCTTGTTTTCAATCTTAATGACCCAGAAAATATTAACAGAGCGGTTTGCGGTGAAAATACAGGCACTGTTGTTACAAATTCATAATTAAACTTTAAATAAATTCCGGAGGTATTTTTATGGAATCAGTATTCAGTTTAGCAAAAGAAAAAATGGAGAAAACAATTTCTTCTCTTAAGTATGAGTATAATGGTATCAGAGCAGGTCGTGCAAACGCTGCTGTTCTTGATAAGGTTCAGGTTGACTACTATGGTTGCCCAACACCAATCAACCAGATGGCAGCAATTTCTGTTCCTGAAGCAAGAATTCTTGCAATTCAGCCATGGGATGCTTCAACTCTTTCTCTTATTGAAAAGGCAATTCAGGCATCTGATATTGGTATTAATCCTTCAAATGATGGCAGAGTTATCCGTCTTGTTTTCCCTGCACTTACAGAGGAACGAAGAAAACAGATTTCAAAAGAAGTTTCTCAGTTTGCTGAAGATGCAAAGGTTGGTGTTCGTAATATCAGAAGAGATTGCATTGATAAAATCAAGGCAAAAAAGAAGAATTCTGAAATTACTGAAGATGATCAGAAATATGCAGAAGAAAAAATCCAGAAGATTACAGACGAATTCATCAAGAAAATTGATGAAGTTGCAGATGCTAAAACAAAGGAAATAATGGAAATCTAATTATGGCAAATAATTTACCTGAGTTTGATGTTTTACCTCAGCATATTGCTTTTATTATGGATGGTAATGGTAGGTGGGCAAAGCAAAGAGGGCTTGAACGTAGCGAAGGCCATAAGGCAGGCGCAAAAGTTTTTCGTCGCATAACCGAATATTGTGCGGATATCGGCATTAAGCATGTAACCTTTTATGCTTTTTCTACTGAAAATTGGAATAGGCCAAAATCCGAGGTTCAGGCTCTTATGAAGCTTTTCAAAGAATATCTTCTTGAAGCAGACGATAGAGAGCGTGAGAACGATATCCGTCAGTCTCGTATACGCTTTATAGGCGAAAGAGAAGGCTTGCCAAAAGATTTATTAAAGCTTATTGAAAAGGCTGAGAAAAAATCAAACAAGTATAGTAAGATTACTGTTAATATCGCTCTCAATTACGGTGGCAGGGCTGAAATTACTCATGCAGTAAAGGAAATTGCCCGTAAGGTTCAATGCGGCGAGCTTTCTGTTGATGATATAACAGAGCAAACCGTAAGCGAGAATATATATACCGCAGGTCAACCTGATCCTGATATTATTGTCAGACCAAGTGGTGAATATAGGTTATCTAACTTCCTTCAGTGGCAGTCAGCATATTCTGAATTCTGGTATTCAGATATTTTGTGGCCTGATTTTACTGAAGAAAATGTTAACGATATTATCAGAGATTTTCAAAAAAGAAATCGTCGATTCGGCGGTGTATAATTAAATTTCGAAAAATCCGTTTGCTTTCAGCATACGGATTTTAACGGCTTTTCGAGGGATAATATACATTATCATTTCAGGTGGTTTTTATGAAACAAAGAGTTATAACAGCGCTTTTATTTGGAATAGTATTTATCGGCGGAATGCTTTTGATGAATACTTTCGTTTTCCCTGTTTTTGTTGCTCTTCTTTCAGGAATAGCAGTTTGGGAAATTGAAAAGGCAGTTGGATTGAAAAATAAGTTTATAATTGCATCAAGTCTTGTTGTATCAATAGTTGTTCCGTTTATTGCTCATTTTGACATTTCTGTTCCTGTTGCTCCAATAGGTTGCCTTTATGTTGTACTTATATTTATTTTTATGCTATTAAAATTTGAGAGTACTAAATTTGAACAGGCAGTAATAGCAATTTTTGCATCCGTTTGTGTTCCGTTTTCTTTTTCCCTTATGATAATTTTCAGGGATATTGACAGATATATAGAGGGTTTCACTAAAATAGACGGTATCTTCCTCGTCATCCTCTCTTTCTTTGCTGCTTGGATGACAGATACATTCGCATATTTTGTGGGAAGTAAATTGGGTAAACATAAGTTATGCCCTAAAATCAGTCCTAAAAAATCTGTTGAGGGTGCTATAGGTGGCGTTGTTGGAGCAATGCTCTTGAATTTACTGCTTCTCTTTGTTTTCAAACGCTTCTTCTTTGAAGGCGAGAGCATTATATCTTATCCTGCAATAGCAATACTTAGTGTTGTTCTTTCGGTTATCAGTATGTTTGGTGACCTTGCAGCATCAACAATAAAACGCAATTTCGGAATTAAGGATTTCGGTAAACTTCTTCCCGGTCACGGCGGTATAATGGATAGATTTGATAGTGCATTATTTGTAATGCCTGTTTTATACGCATCAATTTGCCTTGTTAATAATTTATAAAGGTGTTTTATGAAAAGAATTAATTTATTAGGTTCAACAGGTTCAATAGGGCTTCAGACTCTTGATGTTGCAAGAGAGCATGGTTACAAAATAGAAGCTCTTACTGCTTATTCAAATGTTGATATAATCGAAAATCAGATACGTGAATTCAAACCAGAATACGCTGCTCTTGTAGATGAGAAAGCTGCAAATGATTTAAAACAAAGAGTAAAAGATTTACCTGTTAAAATTCTTAGCGGTATAGAAGGCGTTTCGTTCTGTGCTTCAGAGGCGAAAGGCGATATAACGCTTAACTCTGTTGTTGGTATGGCGGGTCTTAAGCCTACTCTTGATGCAATCAACGCAGGTAAAACAATTGCTCTTGCTAATAAAGAAACACTTGTTGCCGGTGGTAAGCTTGTTACTGATGCCGCAAAGAAAAACAATGTTGCAATTTTGCCTGTTGATAGTGAACATTCAGCAATTTTTCAGTGCCTTTTAGGTTCTCCAAGAAATCATGCGCTTAAAAGAATTGTTCTTACTGCTTCAGGTGGACCTTTCTTTGGTAAAACTAAAGATGAATTAGAGAAGGTTACTCTTGCTGATGCTTTAAAGCATCCAAGCTGGTCTATGGGACAAAAAATTACCATAGATAGTGCAACAATGTTCAATAAAGGTCTTGAACTTATTGAAGCTGTATGGTTATTTGATGTTAGTCCCGATATGATTGATATTGTTGTTCATAGAGAGAGTATAGTTCATTCTCTTATTGAATATAGCGATAATTCTGTTATTGCGCAGTTAGGTCATCCTGATATGAGGCTTCCTATTCAGTTTGCGATAACATATCCTGATAGATTCCCTTCTCCTGAAAAACAGCTTGATTTGTGGGAAATTGGCAATCTTAGTTTCTATAAGCCTGATTACGAAACGTTCCCTTGTATGGACATTTGCCGTAACGCTATTAAAAAAGGCGGTTTATATCCTGCTGCAGTGAATTGTGCTAATGAAGAAGCTAACCTTCTTTTCAGGCAGGGTAAAATATCATTTACAGATATCCCAAGGCTTATTTCCGAAGCTGCAGAATATACTGAAAATAAACCCGATTATACATTAGATGATGTATACAATACCGATTCTCTTATGAGAGAAAAAGTTCGTGAATTAGCGAATGTTTGATTTTTTTTTTGGTGGTGTACCTGTATTGGATAAAATTTTAGCTCTTTGGAGTAGTATGTGGCCATACCTTCTTGCAATATTCTTGTTTGGCTTGCTTATAGCTATTCATGAATTTGGTCATTTCTCTTTTGCAAAACTTTTTAAAGTTAAAGTTAATGAGTTTGCTTTAGGCATGGGTCCTAAAATAATTTCTAAGAAAAAGGGGGAAACAGCATATTCCCTAAGACTTTTGCCTATAGGTGGCTTCGTTAGTATGGAAGGTGAGGACGAAGATAGTGCAGATGAAAGAGCCTTTAATAAAAAACCTCCATATCAACGTTTTATTATTGTTGCAGCAGGTGCGATTCTTAACTTGATTTTGGGCGTTATTGTTGTTGGTATCTGCCTTTCTTGCAGCGACCTTGTTGGCACAAGAGTTGTTCACAGCTTTTTTCCTGACGCAACAAGTGAAGCTTCAGGCTTGCAAGCCGGAGACGAAATTATTGAAATAAATAATACTCCCGTTTATTCATACAAAGGTATTGCATTCAACCTTGTCCGCGATACAGATAACAAAATAAATATGGTTGTTCGTAGAGATGGCGAGAAAGTTGAATTGAAAGGTGTAACTTTTCAACAATTCGAATATGAAGGTAGGCAGTACATCTCTCAGGACTTTATTCTTGTTGGTGAAGAACCGTCTTTTTCAAATGTCTTGAAAAATGCATTTCTTGATTCTGCTTCTATTGTGCAGATGGTAAGACTTAGTGTTGTTGATATTTTTACTGGTAAGTATGGTATGAAAGATGTTTCTGGTCCTATAGGTACCATTTCTGCAATCGCTCAATCAACAGCAGAGCCGGAAGCTTTTAAAGATAAAATTTTAACTGCACTTAACTTCTTATCGATGATTACAATAAATGTTGGTGTTTTCAACCTTCTTCCTCTACCGGCTCTTGATGGTGGCAGACTTTTCTTTATTTTTATTGAAATGATAAGAAGAAAACCTATTCCTGCAGATAAAGAAGGTAAGGTTCATACAGTTGGTCTTGTGCTTCTTCTTATTCTTATGGCGGTAATAACAGTCAGTGATATTATAAAACAGTTTTAATGGTGATTAATATGCTTAGACGTATAACAAGGCAAGTAAATGTAGGTAATGTTAAAATCGGCGGAGATGCTCCTATTGCAATTCAGTCAATGCTTAATGCTCCTGCAGAAGATTTTGAGAAAAACCTTTCTCAGCTTAAGGCGTTAGAGAAAGTAGGCTGCGAAATTGTGAGAATGGCTGTGCCTAATATGGAGGCAGTTAAGGTTCTTAGTAAACTTAAAGAGAATTCATCAATACCTTTGGTTGCAGACATTCATTTTGATTATAAATTAGCTCTCGAAAGTCTTGCGGCAGGTGTAGATAAAATCCGTATTAACCCAGGTAATATCGGCTCACAGGATAGGGTTGCGGCGGTTGCTGATGCTTGCGCTCTTAAAAATGTTCCTATAAGAATTGGCGTTAACTCAGGCTCTGTTGAGAAAGAATTGCTTGAAAAGTTTGGTGGGGCAACGCCTGAAGCTATGGTTGAAAGCGCCTTCCGTCACGTTAAAATGCTTGAAGACTGTGATTTCTATAATACAGTAATTTCAATAAAATCATCAGATGTTGAGAATATGGTTAAAGCCTATTCTTTAGTTGCTGAAAGGTGCGATTATCCCTTGCATCTTGGTGTTACAGAAGCAGGTACAGAAAGAAACTCTCTTGTTAAATCATCAATTGGTATCGGTTCACTTCTTCTCAAAGGTATTGGTGATACAATCCGCGTTTCTATAACTGATTCTCCTGTTAAAGAGATTTATGCCGCAAGAGATATTCTTAACGCAATAAATCTCAGAGT
>CAJGCL010000018.1 GCA_904501675.1 Clostridiaceae bacterium | reverse complement strand
AGATGAGCCTGAGTTGACCAAGGAAACATATTTAGTTCCTAAATATTCACCTAACTTCTTTTCGAATTCCTCACAGTATCTTCCTGATGTTAACCAGAAATCAAGCGCAGAATCTGTAAGGTTTTTCATTTCTTCTGCATCGAAAACTCTGCCTGCATATGAAATTCTGTCACCTTCTTTGTAAGGTGGCTTTTGCATGAAATTATTGTAATATTCCTCAACTAATGAGAGAATTTTTTCTTTTGCTTGTTCTTTAGTAAGGTTTTCTAACATTTTTATGCCCCTGTTCTGAGAAAGTCTTTTATTTGTTTTGTCATTATATCTGCAATGTTTCCGTTGCTCTCAAAAACCTTGGTCCATTCAACAGTTTTTTCAACAGCCTTTTCAACATTCCATACCGGTTTCCAGCCGAAAATGGATTTGATTTTGTCTGTGTTGAGTCTTAAGAATGAC
This sequence comes from Clostridiaceae bacterium, assembly GCA_904501675.1. Lineage (GTDB taxonomy): Bacteria > Bacillota > Clostridia > Oscillospirales > Acutalibacteraceae > DTU089. The sequence continues at coordinate 23,932 of CAJGCL010000018.1, read as the reverse complement.
GCCTCGTGTGGTGCATTTTCTTCACAAACGTTAATCCACTTCAAACCATTGCCCCAGGCGTTGCAGAACATTGTTGCAAGGTCTCCTGTTGTGCGACAGTCGCATTCATCAGGTCCCACATTGTAGTAACCTTGAATTTCAGGGTTATGATACTGCTTTTCAGCAATAGTCATATAAACTGAAAGCGGCTCAAGAACATGTTGAAATGGTCTTGTTGAATAAGGATTACGTATTATAATATCTTCATTTTTCATTGCAGCACGTACGCAGTCAGGGATAAGTCTGTCATTAGCGAAATCACCGCCGCCGATAACATTTCCTGCTCTTGCGGTTGAAACTGAAATATTGCTCTTATCAAAAAAGGATTTTTTATAGCTGTGTGTTACAAGCTCTGAACAAGATTTGCTGTTTGAGTAAGGGTCATAGCCATCCAAAGGCATGTCCTCTGTAAAAGCAACGTTTGTATCGCAATTCTCATAAACCTTATCGGTTGTTACATTTAAAAATGAACGGACACAGTCTGTTTTTCTTATACATTCACATACGTTAACAGTGCCCATAACATTTGTTTCGTAAGTGTATAACGGGTCTTTATAGCTATCGCGAACAATAGGTTGTGCTGCAAGGTGGAAAACTATTTCAGGTTTTTCTTTTTCGAAAACCGACATAAGGGTTTCATAATCACGAATATCAGCTATATATGATTTTATGTGATTGTCTATCCCTGAAAGTTCATAGAGAGAAGGCTGGGTGGGAGGAGTGAGGGCGTAGCCCACAACATCTGCACCCATATCGTAAAGCATTTTACAAAGCCATGTGCCTTTAAATCCTGTATGACCTGTAACAAGAACCTTCTTGCCGTTATAAAAATTATTTATCATAATTACCATACCTTCCATGGTGCTTTGCCGGTGTTCCATAAATCATCAAGCTCTAATTTCTCGCGTAATGTATCAACAGGTTTCCAGAATCCTTTATGTAAATAAGCGTTCAATTGACCGTCTTTTGCAAGGTTTTCAACAGGCGCTTTTTCAAAAGATGTGCTGTCTCCGTCTATGTAGTCAATAACCTGTGGTTCAAGAACCATAAAGCCTGCATTAACAAGGCTTCCGTCCATATCATTCTTTTCACGGAAGGAAGAAATGTTGTTGTTTTCATCAATATCAAGGCAACCGAAACGTTGACCGATTGAAACAGCTGTAAGCGTTGCAAGCTGGCCTTTTTGTTTGTGAAATTCAACAAGCTCAGGGATGTTAACGTCTGCAACGCCATCACCGTAGGTGAGCATAAATGTTTCATCACCGATGTAATCTTTAACGCGCTTTACACGGCCGCCAGTCATAGTATCAAGGCCCGTATCAACAACAGTAACCTTCCAGGGCTCCGCGTGTTCAGAATGGATTGTTAATTGATTCGATTTTGTAAAGTCAAAGGTTATATCCGAATGATGTAAAAAGTAGTTTGCAAAATATTCCTTTATAGCATACTGCTTGTAGCCTGCGCAAATAATGAATTCATTAAAACCATAGTGAGAATATGTTTTCATAATATGCCAGAGAATAGGAAAACCACCAACATCTACCAATGGTTTAGGCTTGTTCTGGCTTTCTTCACTGATTCGTGTACCATAACCACCAGCAAGAATAACAACTTTCATAAATTCACATCCCCAATATATTAATTATTATAAAAAAATATAGTATACCAATACAAACATATAATACCATATTCCGTTTGCAAAATAAAGAGGAAGAACAATATATTTTGATGAAATTAATAATTTTATATTCGATTAAGGCAGTGAATTTATTGACATACAACAAAATTGAATGATATAATTATAAAAAATGGAAAAGGATAGAGTTGTTTTACTATAAGCAATATGAAAAATCTTTTGGATTCAATTTATTATAATGCTGGGAATTTTATCTATCTTGGGGCTCAAATGATTATTTCAATTATTCTGGTTCATTTGGGTGGCTTTGAAGATGCTGGGTATTTTTCCCTGGCGATGACTATCTCCAACATATTTATAGTTGTTGGAAACTATGGAATAAGAATTTATCAGGTTTCTGATGTTAATAGTCAATATTCGGACAATGTCTATGTGTTATCAAGAATTTTAACTGTGATTGTCTCTATGATTATATGTATAGGGTATTCGCTTTTAATGGACTATTCAATAGGTTTAATAGCCGTAATATTAATTTATGCTGTATACAAATGTATCGAAACCTATAGCGATGTGTTGAGCGGTATCTGGCAAAAAAACGGCAATATGAAAGACGTCGGATTATCTTTAGGATTGAAAGGTATTTTAAATATTATTGCTTTTTCTTCGGTGTTTTTTCTTACGAGAAATCTTTTTGTTTCTGTTGTTGTAATGGCGCTTTCTTCCGCACTTGTGTTGGTTACTTTCGATGTAAGAAAAACAGAATTATACGTAAAAGAAAAATTATTTAGGGAAGAAAAACAATTATCAAAGGTTTGGTTACTACTGGGTGCAAGTGTTCTTTCTATGGCATCATCAACGTTGGTGGCTGTTTTTAACGGTGTTCCCAAAATAATGGTTGAAAAAATTCTTGATGCAGAGGCTCTGGGTGTTTTTTCATCTGTTTCGGTACCCACAGTTGTTATTTCAACATTTGCGGGAGGAGTTTTACTGCCGATTGCTCCTAAAATGGCAGAAAACTACGAAAACGGTAACAAAAAAAATCTGATTAGATTAATGCTTGTAAGCGATTTTATAATGGTGTTTATTGGATTGCTTGCTTCAGTTGGCGCTCTTCTGATAGGTGAAGAGGTGTTAACTTTTATTTTTGGTTATGAAATTTTGCCATATTATAATTTGTTTTATTATATGATATGGGTTAATGTGCTTTTAGCAATGATAAATTGTTATACTACATTATTTATATCAGTCAGACAGTTGAAGTCTCCGTTAATACATTCCGGTTTTGCGTGCATTTTACTAATTTTACTTTGTTCGTACTATATAAGAGAAAATGGGATATTTGGTGCCGGCTGTGCCATGCTTTTTGCATTGGTAGTTCAATTTGTATTTGAAACTGTACATATATCCATAATTATTCTAAAAAGAAAGAGATGTTCCTAAAATGCTAAAAGGAAAAAATAAATTTGACTTTAAGTGGCTAATTGCACCCGCTATAGTTGTTGTGTGGATGCTTACAATATATTGTATAAAAGGCATATATCCATTTGGTGATTCGTCTTTGATTAGTTTTGATTTGCGAGCAGGCAATATGCCGGTTATATATTATGTATACGATATATTCCGTAGCGGAGATTTTACAAAGCTTATATATGATTTTCATACAGCTGCAGGTTTTGCCAGGGATTCGTTACTTGCAATTATTCAACCACGGTTTATTTTTTGTATGTTTTTTCCTCGTGAGCATATTATAAATGCAATAGACTTGTTTTTTGTTCTCGAATTTGGACTAATTGCCTTTACCGCATCATATAGCTTTTCAAAACTTTTCAATAAACTTCCTTTTGCATATAATGTTTTAATATCCGTTATGTATTCTTTCAACGGTTTTAGTTTGATGTATCTTACTAATATAGATTGGCTAGATATAGTTTTGCTTTATCCATTGTTAATGCTTTTTACGATTAATTTGCTTAATGGTAAAAGTAAAGTGCCGTTTTTCATTGTGTTGTCATATTTAATGACTGTATATACCTATATGGCGTTTTTTGTTGTGGTTGGTCTTATTGTTTTCGGTGGTTTATATATTTATATCATTTTAGACAAAGAAAAACGCAAAAAAGCAGTGGTTGGCTTAGGTGTCGGTACAGGCGCATCTCTTGTTGCATCAGCCTATTCTATTTACACTTATGCGGTTAGCATTATGTCTTCTGCCAGGTTTGATACAGGTACATATGTGCGTAATAGCTATACTGGTGCCAAGGAAGAAATATCAGGATTTACAGGCATATTAAAAGCACCTGCAGAAATAGATATAATAGCTATATTTATGTTTTTGGGCACTGCCTTGGCTATAGCCTCGCTTATTGTTATGTGGGTTCGTTTTAAAAATCATAAACAAAGTAGAAAATACACAGTTTTTTTTACAATAGTTGTTCTGATGTTTGTTTGTCAGATTGTATGTAAAGCAACAATGCTTTATTGGCATATGGGTTCATATCAGTATTTCCCTTTTAGGAATGGTTATATGGTATCCTTTTTCTGTTGTTGTATTATAGGTTATTATTTTAGCTGTTTGGGCAAACTTGAAGGTATAAAAATAGAAAAAAACGTTCTGAAATTTATGACTTTAATACCAACATTTATCTGTGCTCTTGTTATTGCATCATATATTGATGTGTTTACATTTAATTTAGATGCTATTTTTGATGTATTAAATACTTCAGTTGCATATCAGACAAGAGGTATGGCATACCCTTACGCCTGTCTTGCTGTTGCTTTAGTAGTATGCTTTATATTTATTAAATTCATCAGTTATAAAACCTTGCGCAATATTCTTACGTTTGCTCTTGTTTTTATTATGGTTGGAATCAATTCTATTTCTTTTATTTCAAGAGGTATATCAGTTGATAAAAGTGATATGTATAAAAAAGAATTAGAAGTTACTGAAAAGCTAACTGATAACGACGAGCTCGGAAGAGTTTGCAGTATTGATGCTTGTCTTGCGATAAATTATCCATATATAGCTGATGTTCATAGTATATCAAACTGGACCCATACGCTTTCGGAAAAACAAATAAAGAGTTTGGCTGATTTAGGATTTTGCTCTAATTTCACCCACGTAAAAGATATGGGGGGGACGGTTTTTTCAAGGGCCTTACTTCGTTTTACCGAAACGGTATCAGGATGTGAGCTTGATAACAGGCTTTATATTGAAAACGGAACAACTGAATCGGGAATGCGCTACCACAAAAACAGATATGTGCTTCCTGCAGCAATTTGTTCAAATGATGTAATCAATGACATTAAAATTGATGACTACAAAGATTTATTTGAATATCAGAATGCAATATATTCTGTAATAGGTGGAGAAGATAATCTTTTTAAGAAGGTAGAGTATAAAAGTGAAATCAAAAATGTAGAGTATAAGGATTACTATTACAATGAAGAAGATGACTCAACAGGGGAAATGAGTCTATTTATTGAGAAAAAAGGTGTTGTAACTTCAAAATTTACTTTTGATGTTGCAGATGAATCTGTGCTATATCTTCATACTGCTTTCAAAGATTCCGATATGATGTTTATGGAGATGTATGTTAATGGCAAACCATTCCATGTTTATGATGGAAAAATTGTTACGGATGGTAATTCGTATAATACAGCCTATTCATTATGGGATAATAACGGCATTCTTGAGCTCGGTGTTTTTGAGAATGAAACAGTTGAGGTAACAATAAAATTCAATGAGGATCATAAAACAGATAAAGCAATCGTTATGTATCTGATGGATACGGGAAAACTCGAGAAGCTTTGCGAGAAACAATCAGGTGCAGATTACACTATAAACAAAAGCCAAATTACACTTAATGTTGATAATAAAAATAATAGCGAGTTTGTTTTTGTTCCGTTATCTTACGATGATAATTGGCTTTGTACTGTTAATGATGAGAATGTTGAACCAATATGCGTTCTCGGGAACTTTATGGGTATTAAAATCAATGAAGGCGAGAATGTTATTTCATTAAAATATTCCGGAACAGATGCATATATTAAAATTGTTGTTTTAATTATCAGCTTTCTTATAGGTTTAGCGTTAGTGATTCTCGAACGAAGAATTAACTTCCCGCGTGGTATACAAGCGCTTGCATTTATTGTATTTTCTTTGATATTTACATCCGGTGTAACTATCCTTTATATTTTACCTATAGGTTATAATGCAATAACTGCTTTAATGTCATTGTTCAAGTGATTTTATTATGAAACCCATCATATGTAGTGCTTATATATGCGCTATATATGATGGGTTTCTTGTCTTAGTAAATGATATGCTTTGCGCCTATAAATATATAAAAATCACTTTACAATACCTGCATAAAAGTTTAAAATAAACAATGTAATTAATTTGAATTTTAAATAGGTGAAGAATGGCTATGAAAACATATGGTACATATTTTCAAAATGATGAAAAACTCCCTGTTAAATATGGTGAAATAAATTTAATCAATCCACCAAGACAAAGGCTCAGAGGAGAAGCTTTGCTAGAAGGTGTTGAAGTATATCCTGTTTTTCAAGGCTTTTGCGGGACAGATTTTGAACTCATGAAAATGGGTAGAGAAGGTAAACTTTGTCCCAAATTTCCAGAGGGCGAAAACCGACTCATCAATGGCCATGAAGGCGTTGTTTGGGTGCCGTCAGAAAATAGGTTTGCCATTGTTCTTATCCGTGGTGGAGATAGCTTTGATCCCACACGCTACACCGAAGATGAAACTTACTTTGAATATGGATGCGATAAAGCGGACGGTCTCTTCTGCGATAAAAACTATTTTAATCCACAGATGCTCCTTCAACTTCCTGATAAATATGAAAACTTAAAAAAACTTCCGTTATCAGTTGCAAAAAAACTTTCTTTTGCAGACCCTTATGCCTGCGCAATTTTTCAGCTTGAAAGAATGGAAGATTTAGGTGAGGCGCAGAATTTTAGGGTTGAAATGGCACAAAACAAGTGTTCTGAAACAGAAGCAAGGGCGCTTTCAAAGAAGAATACATTCAGAAAAACAGTTGTTTTCGGTCTTGGAATGACAGGACTTTTTATTGCCGACCAGATAAGAAGACATTATCCTGAAGCAGAAATTCTTTTTGTAGGCAGAAGCGATGAATCTTGTAAAAAAGTCCAGTTTTCAAAAGAAATTGCAAAGGCTGATTATCTGTGTACCGCAGGTCTTTCTGAAAAAGAAACCGCAGAAAAAATCATGGAGAATCTCCGCGGTAGAGCTACAATGTTTGTTGGCACAAGCGGAAGTAATGTTGAGCATAAAATTGCTTTTGAGCATAAGGTTCTTGGTTGCAATGGCGTTTATAACAGCTTCTCTTTAGGTCCTAAGGTAACTTATGATACCATGCCGTTCGGATTTGAAAATCATCTTATTTTTGCTTCGATTAATTTCCGTCAGGAGCATATGGAAAAAGCAATAAATGTGCTTGTTGATTCGCGCTATGACCAGGTTGTTGAGCTTATTGAAAAAGAGGATTTTATAAAAGATCCTCTTAATGCTTATGAAAATAAAATTTTCTGTAAAGGAGCACCTCTTAAAACAGGTGTAATATGGAATAAAGAATATATAGACGAGGATAAATAAAATGAAAGCTATAGTAATTTCCGAACCCAATAAAATTGAAATAAGAGATATACCTATGCCTCAGGTAAAAGAAGGGGAGGCTCTTCTCAAAATAAAGTATGTTGGTATATGTGGCGCAGATGTTGCATCGTTTACAGGTAACCAACCCTTTACTACATATCCAAGAATTCCGGGGCATGAATTTTCTGCCGAAATAGTATCAATTCCTGAAAACCATAAGGGACTTAAAGCAGGCGATATTGTAACATGTAACCCATATTTTAATTGTGGTGATTGCTATTCCTGTGAACGAGGATTTGTGAATTGTTGTACAGATAATCAGACTATGGGTGTTCAGCGCGATGGTGCATTTTGCGAATATGTTGCTATGCCTGTTGATAGAATCTACAGCGGTAAGGGTCTTTCTGCTGAGGAGCTTGCTCTTATTGAACCATTTTCAATTTCTCAGCACGCTGTTTCCCGTGCAGAAATAAAAGAAACTGACAGTGTTCTCGTAATCGGAGCAGGACCCATAGGGCTTTTTGCTTTGCTTGCCGCAAAGCAAAAATGCAAGAGAATTGTTGTTGCCGATATTCTCGATAATCGTCTTGCACTTGCCAAGGAATATGGGGCAGATGCAGTTGTAAATACTAAAACACAATCTCTTGAAGAGTTCACAAAAGAATTTACTAACGGAAATGGCTTTGATGTTTGTATTGAAGCTTGTGGTGCCCCGGAAACATTCCTCGGATGTATAGAAAATGCTGCTTTTGCCGCTAATATCATTCTTATTGGTAACGGAAAGCGTGAGACAAACTTTGTTCATTCTGTTATTTTGAAAAAAGAACTAAATATTCATGGTAGCAGAAACGCTTTAAAAAATGATTTTATAAATAATATTGACCTTGTTGCATCAGGAAAAGCTGATGTTATGAAAATGGTAAGTGGTGTTTATGATATAAATGATGCACTCAATGCTTTTAATGCACTTGCCAATAATGATGGTACGCTTGCAAAACTTCTTATAAAAATCGGTGATTAAAATATGAGAGAAACTATAATACAATTTGGTGAAGGTAACTTCCTTCGAGGTTTTTTTGATTATTTTCTTGACGTTCTTAATAAAAAAGGACTTTATGATGGGAAGGCAGTTGTTATTCAACCTCGTGAGGGTGGAAGGTGCGCTCTCCTTAACGCGCAGGATTGTAAATACAACCTTTATCTTAGAGGTATAGAAAACGGCGAGATAAAGCAAGAGTATAATTTAATTGAGTCAATTTCAAGAGGTATTGACCCATATAAAAACTACGATGAATATATTTCTCTCGCTGATAACCCTGATTTAAGGTTTGTTGTTTCAAACACAACTGAGGCAGGTATAGCTTTTGACCCGGATTGCAGTTTTATCGATAAACCATGTAAATCATTTCCGGGAAAACTTACTCAGCTTTTGTATAAGCGTTACAAAAATGGTATGGAAGGGTTTATCTTCCTTCCTTGTGAGCTTATTGAAAATAATGGAGATGCATTAAAAAATTGTATTATAAAATATGCTAATCATTGGAATCTGGAAAAAGGATTTGTTGATTGGCTGGAAAACAGCAACACATTTGCCAATACTCTTGTTGACCGTATTGTTACAGGTTATCCTGACGATGATACGGTAAAAAAACATCCTGACGATAAATTCCTCGACACTGCTGAGCTTTTCCATTTATGGGTAATTGAAGGCGATTTTGAATGTGAATTGCCTCTTAAAAAAGCCGGATTTAATATTATTTGGACTGATGATGCAAAACCGTATAAAAAAATAAAGGTCCGCATTCTCAATGGTGCTCACACATCTCTTGTTGCTGGAGCGTTGCTTTCCGGTATCGGAACAGTTGGTGAAGCTATGTCTGATGAGATCACTCTGAGCTTTTTAACAAAGTGTGTGAATGAAGAAATCCTGACAACAATTGGCAACAATGATGAAAGCAGGATATTTGCAAACAGTGTTTTTGACCGTTTCATGAATCCTTTTATCCACCATAAATGGCGATCAATTGCTCTTAATTCTGTAAGTAAATTTGCAGTTCGTGATTTGCCGACTATTCTTGAATATAGGGAAAATAACGGAGAATATCCAAAGTGCCTGACAATGTCGTTAGCGATGCTTATTTATTTTTATAAAAACCATGTCCCTGAAGATTCTGCTGAAATTAAAGAAATAATTAAAAAAGAAAGTATATCTCAAATTTTAAGAGACACCTCATTATGGCAGGCGGATCTTTCAGAAATGGAAGAAAATATAACAGCGTATTACAGTAAAATCAGTCAAGTTGGCGCAAAGGAAGCAATGAAATGGATTGTATCACAATAAATGAAAAAGATAACGTTTGTGTTGACCTTTCAACAGGTCATAAGCGAGCGCTACATAATATTAATAAAGGTGAAGATATAATCAAATACGGCTATCCAATCGGATATGCAACAGAAAATATTTTTGCAGGTGAGCATGTTCATTCTCATAATATGAAAACAAAATTAGGCGATATTCTTACATATAAATATGCACCTGATTGTTGTGAATTACCTGCAAAAGAGCCTTTTGAGATTAATGCATATATTCGTGAAAATGGCGATATAGGAATAAGAAACGATATCTGGATTATCCCAACTGTTGGTTGCGTTAACAGTATTGCAAAGGAGCTTTCCGAAAAAACAGGCGCAATAGACTTCGCTCATCCCTATGGTTGTAGTCAGCTCGGCGATGATATGAAAACAACCCAACTCATATTAAAGGGGCTTATAAACCACCCTAATGCAGGTGGCGTGCTCGTTCTCGGCCTTGGATGTGAAAACAACAATATTTCCGAGATGCAAAGAGTTCTTGGCTTCTGGAATGATAACAGAATAAAATTCCTGACCGTTCAGGATTGTAATGACGAAATTTCGGAAGGTATAGCTCTTATCGAAGAGTTAAAACAAACCGCATCAGGTGATGAACGCGTTCCGGTTTCTGTTTCAAAACTTAAAATAGGCCTTAAATGTGGCGGCTCCGATGGATTTTCTGGCATAACTGCTAATGCTGTAGTTGGCGCTGTTACAGACGAAATCTGCTCTATGGGAGGTGCTGCTGTTTTAACAGAAGTTCCTGAAATGTTTGGTGCAGAAACAATGTTGTTTGATAGATGCATAAATAAAGAGGTTTTTGATAAAGGCGTCAGTCTTATAAATAATTTTAAACAATATTTTAAAAACCATGGTCAACCTGTTTCAGAAAATCCATCTCCCGGCAACAAAGAGGGTGGAATAACTACTCTTGAAGAAAAATCCTTGGGTTGCGTTCAAAAGGGTGGTACAGCTCCTGTTACAGATGTTATTACATATGGAGAAACAGTTGGAAAATCAGGACTAACTCTTCTCGATGGTCCGGGTAACGATATTGTTTCTATAACAAATCTTGCTGCTGCAGGTTGCCACCTTGTCCTTTTTACAACAGGTAGAGGTACACCGCTTGGCGGTGCAGTCCCTACTATCAAAATTGCTTCAAATGATACTATTGCTGCCCAAAAATCTCATTGGATAGATTTTTCGGCATATAGCTTGAACAAAAAAGAAAAGGCGGAAGAATTGTTAGACTTAATAAAGAATGTTGCTGATGGATTGCAGACCAAAAACGAAGTTCACGGCAACAGAGAGATTGCTATATTTAAAGATGGTGTAACATTATGATTATTGATGCACATGCTCATTTGTGGAAAAAACAAAACGGAATTGTAAATAATAAACCTGTAGTTGATGTTGGCGGCGGTAAAAGTGATTTCGGCGGCGAAATTCGTCAGATGATGCCACCATATATGACTGATGGAGAGAATTCTGTTGAGCGTTTTATTGCCAATATGGATTATGCAGGTGTCAGCGGCGCTGTTATAACTCAGGAATATATAGACGGAAATCAAAATGGGTATCTTCTTTCCTGTAAAAGCGATAGAATTAAAATCTGTGCATTGTATGAAGAAAAACCAATGGAGGATATTTCAGGTTTTGACGGAATAAAAATCTGCGCAGGACGTTTGAAGGATAAAAATTTACTTAATCATATGGAGCCTTTCAGCATTGCTGATGAAAAAGGAAAATTTATTTCTATTGACCTTGCGGATGGCAATGAACAAACGGAAATGATGCAAAAAATAATAGAAAAGTTTCCCGATTTAAAAATTGCTATCGGTCATTTTGGTATGGTTACCCGTGAAAATTGGCTTGAACAAATAGCTTTGGCAAAAAACCAAAACGTCTATATTGAAAGCGGTGGTATAACATGGCTTTTCAATTCCGAGTTTTATCCGTTTGCGTCTGCCGTTGATGCAATAAATGAAGCAGCTTCGCTTGTTGGTTTTAATAAACTTATGTGGGGTAGTGATTATCCTCGTACAATGACAGCAATTACATACAAAATGAGTCTGGATTTTGTTGAGAAGACAAATAAAATATCTGAAGAAAATAAAAAGCTTTTTTTAGGTGAAAATGCAAAGAAGTTTTATGGCTTTGCAGATTTATCCATACCTCAAAAAGTAAAAAATATGGTTGAAGATTAAGAAGGTAAATATGAATTTTATAAAAAGGGAGCAGTTAGATTTTCTGGATTGGGAGTTCGGTGTTTTCTTCCATTTCGGAATCCGAACATTTAATGAAGGCCATAAGGATTGGGATATGAAGCCAATGGAGTTATCCTCATTTAATCCTACTGAATTTGACTGTGATGATTGGATAAAAACAGTATATGAGGCAGGCGCAAAATACGCAGTTTTAGTTTGTAAGCACCACGATGGATTTGCCAATTGGCCGTCTCAATATACTGAATATTCCGTTAAAAATACTCCTTGGAAAAACGGAAAAGGCGATGTTGTTCAGGAGTATGTGGATGCATGCCGAAAATATAATATTAAAGTAGGGTTGTACTATTCTCCGGCTCAGTTCGGTTCAGTCCAGATGAATGGTAAAGAATATGATGATTACTTTATAAATCAAATCCGTGAACTCCTTACGAATTATGGTAAAATCGATTATTTGTGGTTTGATGGTTGCGGTAGCGAAAATCATCAGTATGATACCAACCGCATTATCAAAGAAATAAGAAAATGTCAGCCCGAAATCCTTATTTTTAATATGTGGGACCCAGATACACGTTGGATAGGTAATGAGGCAGGGGTTGCTGATATTCCCAACAAATTAACTGTTGATGCACTTGATTTTTCCATTAATAACGAAATCAAGGATTTACTTGATGAGCCAAGGTTTCTACCTGCTGAATGTGATTGCAGAATGCGTTCAGAAAATTGGTTCTTCAGCGAAAATGATGCGCATACAGTTAAAAGTCTTGATGAACTTATGGGTCTGTATTATTATTCTGTAGGCAGAGGTTCCAATTTGTTAATAAACATAGGTCCTGACCGCAGAGGTAAATTACCCGAAGAGGATAAAAAAGCTTTGCTTCAATTCGGCGAAAAAATTCGTGAAAACTTTTCAGGAAACATTCAGTGTGATATTGTTTCAAATGATAAAATCACAACAATTTCTTTTGATACTCAGCTTATAAACCATGTTGTGATTTCTGAAAAGATTACAATAGGTGATGAAATAGAAAGTTTTGAAATCAAAGCGTATCCGGTTCCGTATGGCCCAGCAATAACAGTTTATAAAGGTACAACAATAGGGCATAAAGCAATATGCTTTTTCCCAACAATAAAAACCAACAAGATAGATATAATTTGTGATAAAAATAAAGCTATTAATGTTGAATTGAAATATATTCCTCAGTATAGGCAATAAAAAGCAGGGATTAACTAATCCCTGCTTTTTGTTATCAAAATATATTTTCTAATTCGTTTATAGTTGGCATTGAGTCTGCTGCCCCCATACGGCTTACTGCAATTGAACCGGCCTTATTACCCATATCACAGGCGTCATATATGTTTCCTGTTTTCATATAGTGCAGAGCCATCGCTGCGGTAAAACAATCGCCTGCAGCAGTTGTGTCTACAACATTACTTTTGTATGCAGGCATAATTTTTAAGGTTTCGTTATCCCAGACGGAGCAACCTCTTTCGCCTAATTTAAGCACAATGTACTTTGCCTTGCTTCTTTCATAAAGGATTTTAGATGCTTTTAAAATAGATTTTTCATCAATAGGGAAAATCCCGGTGAGTGCTTCTGTTTCGTTTTCGTTAGGTGAGAGGATTGTTATTCCCTGCATTTTTTCTAAACTGAAGTTTTTGGCTGGTCCACAGTCAACAACGGTTGTAATGTTGTTTTCAACCGCATAATTTACTGCTTTAATAACTGCATCCTCATTTGTTTCAAACTGAACAAGTAAAAGGTCAGTTTCAGGGGATATGTTGGAAATCGCTTTTTCAGGCTCAATTTCGCTATTTGCACCTTCATATACAACAATGCGGTTTCTTCCTTCTGAATCAATTAAAATGGCTGCAAGACCTGTTTGTGAGCCGTTTTTGCATATTCCTGATGTGTCTATGCCAATATTGTTAAGATTTTCAATTAATTTGTGTCCGTTATCATCATCTGCAACCTTGCCGAGCATTTTAACATTGGCTCCAAGTCTTTTAAGAGCGGTTGCCTGGTTAGCGCCCTTACCGCCAAAAGCGTAGCCGTAATCTGTACCCAGAACATTTTCGTGAACCTCGGGTACACGATCCATTTTTAATATAAAATCCATATTTATACTGCCCATTACAGCGCAGTTAAGATTATTGTACATTATAAAACCGCCTTAAAATCATCTGATGCCTGAGAAAGAGTTTTATCTTTTAAGAATAATGCACTTGTTCCAAGTACAAATATATCTGCACCCTTCAGGCTTAATTTTCTGCCGTTTTCAAGGCTTATGTTGCCATCAACCTCTATAGGCACGTTCTGAAGACCCCATTCATTTAAAAGTCTGCGGGCTTTTTCTACCTTGCGTTCTGCTCCTGCAAACATTTTCTGCCCTGCAAAGCCTGGAGATACAGTCATAACGAGAAGCATATCAATATATTCTGCTAAAGGCTCTGCATTTTCAACAGGTGTCTGTGGGTTGAGGGCAAGACCTGCCTTACAACCCTTGCTTCTGATAGCTTCAAGAGTTCTGTGAATATGTTTTTCTGACTCATAGTGAACGCAGATAATATCATCTTTATCAACATTCATTCTTTCAATAAACCTTGCAGGTTCATCAACCATCATATGAATATCCAAGGGGATTTTAGTGGTTTTCTTTATGCTGTTAATAAGGTCAAAGCCTAGAGTGATATTTGGTACAAAAGCACCATCCATAATATCAATGTGAAGGTAATCAATACCTGCTTTTTCAAGCTCTTTAATGCCGTTTTCGAGATTCAATAAATCTGCACACATAAGTGATGCTGATGTCATTTTAGCCATTATATTTAACTCCTATTTAATCCTGTGGGTATATAATACCTGTCATTTTTCTGATTTTATCCATCTGTTTTGTAATGTATAGTGTTTGTTCGGGTGTAATAACAGGGCTTTCTTTTAAGCCTTTTAAAACGCATTCGCTAAAGTGTGTAATCTGCTCCTCAAAGCCGTTACCGGCATAAGGTGTAGGTATTGTTTGGTTTTCACCATTGTTAAGGTGCAGCTCAATTTCCTGTGGTGCGTAAAATCTGTTTATGTGAGCAAATCCTTTTGTGCCGTAAACATAACCTTCGTTAGGCTTTCTTAAAAGAATAGCGCTGGAAATATCAGCTATAGCACCGCTTTTGTATTTAATTAAAGCGCAAGTGTGGCTGTCAACGCCGTTATATAATGATGATTGAGCATTTATTTCTTGAATATCTTTTCCAAGATACCAGCTTGCAAAGTTCAAGCCATAAACGCCCACATCAAGCAATGAGCCGCCACCGTTTTCTGCTTTGAAAACATGGTGGTCCATCTCGTCTTCATCCATTGTGTAGCAGAATTTACCTTCTACACCAAGAATATCACCAAGAACACCGCTTTCAACTATTTCCATCAATTTAAGTGTACCGGGAACAAGCCTCGCCCACATTGCTTCCATAAGAAGAACATTGTTTTTCTTTGCGCAGTCAAACATTTCTTCAGCTTCGCGGATGTTTACTGCCATAGGCTTTTCGCAAAGAACATGCTTGCCGTTGTTCATCATAAGGCATGAACAGGTGATATGACCCGAATGCGGAACAGCAATATATGCCGCATCAATAACATCGGAGAATGCCATTTTCTCATAGCTGTAAAATCTGTTTGGTATATTGAATTCATCACCGAATTTCTCTGCATTTTCTTTGGTTCGTGATGCAACTGCAACAAGCTCTGCATTCTCAACATTTTTAATTGCATTTGCAAATCTGTGAGCGATCGTACCGGTACCAACAATACCGAATCTGATCTTTTTATTTGCCATATGTAAACCTCCGGGAGCATGTTTTTATTTTACCGAATATTATAACTTTATTAAATAATAAATACAAGAATTTAAAAATAATAATTGTTTTGTGATTTTATCACAGAAAAAGTGGTATAATGGGTGTATAATAAAGACACAAACAAAAGAAAGGATGTTTAGCTTATGTCAGTATTAAGTGTAAATAAAAATAACTTTAACGAAATAATAAATAGTGAAAAAGCGGTGCTTCTCGATTTCTATGCAGAGTGGTGCGGTCCATGCCGTATGGTTTCACCTATAGTTGAAGAAATCGCAAATGAGAATCCACAGTATATTGTTGGTAAAATTGATGTGGATGCAGAGGAAGAGCTTGCACTCCAATTCAGCGTGGTAAGTATACCAACTCTTGTGGTTCTTAAAAACGGCAAGGTTGTAAATCAGGTTAGCGGTGCAAGACCAAAGCCGCAAATTCTTGCAATGTTAGAGGGTTAATTGGCGAAGACGATTTTTATCGATGATCTTTACGCCTTTTCGTGAAACCTCAACAATTCCCTCATTAGCAAAATATTTTAACATTCTTGAAACGACCTCGCGGGCAGAACCCATATATTTGGCTATCTGTTCGTGGGTCATTGTTATTGTATCTGATTTTGTCCTGTTGATTTCATCAAGTAAAAATATAGCCAGACGCTTGTCTACGCTCATGAAAAGTACTTGCTGCATAACCCACATTACATCGGAAAAACGGGTTACAGCAGTCTCTAAAGAAAATATTTTAACTTCAGGTTTTTTATCGGCAATATGAGCGAAAGCGGGACCACTTACAACAATGCACTCGCTGTCTTCCTCAGCGTCAACAAAAACATCAAAGGATATTGTCTGGAGTACACATGATGCAGAAAGCATACACATTTCGCCATCGTGTAAGCGGTATAAGGTAATATCTTTTCCTTCCTCGGACATTATATAAACGCGTAGGCAGCCGGAACGAACAAGAAAAACACCCGAACACTCCGTACTGTCATGAATGGTTGTACCTTTCTTGTATGCTACAGTAACAGAATTTTCAATGATATAATTTTTATCTTCTTTGCTGATATTGTTCCAGAAAGGAAAGTTTTGAGAAAAAGTGCTATCAAACATAATAATCACCCCATATAGATTATTTTACTATTGATAGATTTTAATGTCAATGATATACTCGGAATGTGATGTAATCACAGAATAAAATCAAATAAAAATGTAAAATAAAATTAAAGAAGAGGGTATTTATATGGAAAATATCTACGATATAATTATCATCGGTGGTGGCCCTTCGGGTTATACAGCCGCTCTTTATGCCTCAAGAGCCGGTCTCTCTATTCTTTTGCTTGAGAGAATGTCAGCAGGCGGACAGATGGCATTAACCGGTGATATTGAAAATTACCCCGGTTTTGATGAGGGGATAGACGGGTTAACCTTAGGTATAAAAATGCAACAGGGCGCAGAGCGCTTTGGCACTAAAACAGAATACGCCGAGGTTACATCTGTTGACTTTTCAAAGAAAATAAAAGAGATAAAAACAGATTACGCCACCTATTATGCAAAAACAGTTATTGTTTCAAGCGGTGCAAATCCACGTGAGCTTGGTGTGAAGGGCGAAGAGGAGCTTATAAGCAGAGGTGTTCACTATTGTGCTCATTGTGATGGCAGATTTTATAAAAATAAAACAGTTGTGGTGGTTGGCGGCGGCAACTCCGCTGCTCAGGATGCCCTTTATCTTTCAAGACTTGCTCAGAAGGTTTATTTAGTTCATCGAAGAGATGAATTAAGAGCAACAAAGATATACTTTGACCAGCTATCCAAAGCAGAAAATGTTGAGTTTGTTTGGAATAGCGTTGTTGAAGAATTTGTATCAGACGGTAGATTGAAGGCTATTAAAATTAAAAACTTAAAGACGCAAGAAATCAGTGAGATTTCCTGCGACGGAGTTTTTGTAAGCATAGGCAGAAAACCTGCAACAGAGTTTTTGGGTGATGCAGTTGAGCTGGATAATAACGGCTATATAATAGCCGACGAATCAACAAAGACAACGGTTGAGGGTGTATACGCGGCAGGAGATGTACGCACAAAAGCGCTTCGTCAAGTTGTTACCGCAGTTGCCGATGGCGCTGTCGCTGTTCATTACGCTGAAGAATATCTAAGAGGTTAAATTATGCAATATTTTATTTCTTTTCTTGAGGGTATTATTACCTTTGTTTCACCCTGTCTTTTACCTATGTTACCCGTGTATGTATCATATTTTGCAGGCGGAAGAGAAAAAAATACAGCTAAAACAGTTAAAAATACTATAGGTTTTATATTGGGCTTCACAGTTGTTTTTATTCTTATGGGTGCCCTCGCCGGTACATTCGGAAGGCTTCTTAATCAGTATAGGGTAATTGTAAATATAGTTACAGGACTTGTAGTTGTGTTTTTTGGCCTTAATTTCTTAGGTGTTTTTAAAATCAGTTTGTTCAAAGGCGCCAAGAACACAAAAACCGAAAACTTAGGTTTCTTTTCATCAGTTTTGTTTGGTGTTGTGTTTTCTATCGGTTGGACACCTTGCGTAGGTGCATTTTTAGGCTCCGCATTAATGCTTGCGGCTAACAGAGGTAGCGTCCTCGAGGGTGTTTTAATGCTTCTTAGCTATTCTTTGGGTCTTGGTGTGCCGTTCTTTATAAGTGCAATTCTTATTGATAAATTAAAAAGTGCATTCACTTTTATAAAAAAGCACTATAAAATTATAAATACTATAAGCGGCATATTGCTTATAGTTGTTGGTGTGCTTATGGCAACAGGGCTTTTCGGTAAGTTTTTATCACTGCTTTCATAGGAGGTAATATATGAAAAATTCAGTGAAATTGATAATAATTGTAGTGCTTCTTGTTTGCTTGATAGGCGGAGCATCTATGTTATATAATAAATTCAGCAAAGAATATAAAAACGAAGCTATTACCACCACAAATCAAAGTGATAGTAATAGCGAAGCTTCACAAGAAGATTATTCTGCTCCTGATTTTACGGTGCTTGATTATAACGGTAACGAAGTTAAGCTTTCAGATTATGAGGGGAAGCCTGTTGTTCTGAATTTCTGGGCAACTTGGTGCTATTACTGTATGGAAGAAATGCCTGACTTCAATGAGGCAAGTAAGAAATATCCTAATGTTCAATTTCTTATGGTAAATGCAACGGACGGTTATAGAGAAACAGTTGATGTGGCAAAGGATTATGTTGAAAAAGAAAAATATGAATTTGATGTTTTCTTTGATACAAAAGGTGAGGCAGTAAACGCTTATTATGTTAGTAGTTTTCCATCAACTTTTTTTATAGATAAAGATGGCAATCTTGTAACCTATGCAAACGGAATGCTTGATTACGAATCTTTGGAAAAGGGTATTGAATTGATTGTAGGATAACGAGAAAATCGAATAATAACAAATAAATCCACCAGTTTGAAATGGTGGATTTATTTTACTATATTATGCCGAACAGCATTTAACCAATCCAAATGCAACGCCAACAAGCGCTAATGGTAGCAAAAGGATTGCACCTCCTGCGAAAAGTAAGCAACCGATAAGGGCAGGGATGGCAATTATAAACAGAATTACTGCTATTATTTTTGTGATTCCCCACGTGATTTTGAATGTGAGTTTAATAGCCTTAAATAAAAGCCATACAAATAAAATTGTACTTGCAATTTCAAAAATTATTTCAAACATAAATATCTCTCCTTGTTTAATTTATATTTTTACGATGTTTCCTTGATTTCTTTCCAGGAAGTGTAGATTTCCAAATCATTTTTTATAGTTTCAATAACAAACTTTAGTATTAATGCATCGTCTAAAACACCTAAAATTGGTATTTTATCATGCAAAATATCAATTGGGCTTATGGTATAGATAATTGCAGTTGCAACCATTACAAAAGTGGAGTAAGGAATGTTTTTGTATACCCCGTTAATTGTATCTGTAAGCATATCGCATAATTTCGGAACATCTAAAACCCATTTCTTTATGAATGATATATTCCCTAGTTTTTTTAAAAACGAAAGTGTTTTCGTTACAAAGCTTATTGCTTTTGCTTTTAGATTTTCATGCTTATTGTTCATTTCATTTCCTCCATATATTTGCCATTTTTGTTTTTTATTTCTATACCTAGTTTTTTACTGTATATTAAGTTTTTATTAATCTTTTCTGACAGCTTAATGGTGAGAATTCTTTGTCGTGGGGGCATTTCCAACATCTCCTTAGTATATTCGCACATATCTTTGTTGTGATTCAATAATATCATTTTTATATATTTATCTGAATTACAACAACTGCAAAATCAGGGGATAAAAATTTACAATAATTGCAAAAACGGTGTTCGGACTGATGCCCGAACACCGTTTGTTATGTAGTTTGTTCATTTATGAATCTTGCATATTTTTCTTTGTCAATTTTATCTTCAGCAATCATCTGCTCAACCCATAGCTGTAATGTTTCAACCGTAATTGAAATTCTTTCAAGCTCCTTTTGAATAAAAACAAAATCTTTGATTTCGTCATCCTCAATAATACCATCTGCAGTGATTTCAATCAGACGCTCCTGGTTTTTCTTCATAGAGTTAAGGGAAGAGAGCATTTCGAGAACAATTTGCGTTAAGTCTTTGACCTTGATTTCGGGAACATATTTCTGACCAATAGGGCATTCCTTTGAGCAATAGTGGTTGCAAAGAGTAGGCTCGCCATAAATTTCTGAAAGAAGCATAACTTCTTCGGGGTGAATTTCCAGTTTTCCGTTTTCAATTCTTTCAAGTCTCTCTGGCTGTAATGGTTTACCTGAATCTATAGCCGCATCACATACATCATCTCGTGTCATTTCATGTTCTTTGCGAGTTGCTTTATAAATACTATCTGGCATGTTTTTTCTCCTTTAATTGAGTTCCTAGTGGAGTTGCTTTAAACGTAAAACCTTTGTAATAGTATAACATCAAAGTAAAAATCAAGCAATAGCAATATAAAGAACAAGTGTAATTTGTGATTGTTCTTTGGTTGCGTTTCTGTCTTATCAATGGTAAAATTATCGTGTGCTCTGAAATGTCAAAAGGTGGTGCAGATATGAAGGATAAAGTTTATTCATATTTACTTAAAATCCCTGTAGGTAAGGTTGCTACATATAAACAAATAGCAGAATATCTGGGTAACCCAAAATTAGCAAGAGTAGTTGGCAATATACTTCATAATAATCCGTCTGAAGAAAAATATCCTTGTTATAAAGTCGTAAACAGTAAGGGTCAATTATCGTATAGTTTTGCTTTCGGAGGAATAGAAAATCAAAAAGAAAAATTAGAAGCAGAGGGTATAGAGGTTGTAAATTACAAAGTCGATTTACAAAAATATGGTGTTTGAATTATGAAAAAAGTAATCGTTATAGGTTGTCCCGGTAGCGGTAAAACGACCTTTGCGGAGCAACTGCAGAAATCCACAGACCTGCCTCTGTATTATCTCGATGCTATCTGGCATAAGCCTGATAAAACTCATATTCCGCGAGAAGAATTTGACGAAAGAATTCGGGAGATATTTAAATCAGATGAATGGATAATCGATGGGAATTACGGTAGAACAATCGAGATGCGACTTAAAGAATGTGATACAGTTTTTCTTTTTGATTTGCCAACAGATGTATGTATACAAGGCGCAATAGATAGAATAGGCAAAGGTCGTTATGATTTACCCTGGTTGGAAACAGAGCTAGATCCGGAATTTGAAGAGTTTATACGAGAATTCCCAAAAACCACCTTGCCAAAGATATATGATTTGATTGAAAAATATAAGGATGAAAAGGAAATAATTATTTTTAAATCACGAGAACAAGCCGATGAGTTTCTTAAAACATCTTGATTTAATATTTATAAAAATGTAAAATTGAAAATGGTGATAAAATGAACACATATTTTAATGAAATAACCGCTAAGCCCGAGAACAAAAATGAAAACGGTGCTGTTTATAAAATTCCAACAGGTGCAATATGTGCAAACGGTGATTTAGGCGTAGTTTTTGATAACGACGAAAAAGACCTTGTGATACATATTTCAAAATGCGATTTTTGGAAGTTTTGCAGCGGCGCTCATGGCGATGGCGGAATAAAAGCTGTTTGTGATCTGCGAATTTCTGATATTAATCTTGAAGATTATAACATTAAGCAATATTTTGATAAAGGTCTTCTTCAATGTAAATTTGGTAACACAGAAATAGAGTTTTTTATTGCTCCGGAGAATATTATTTATTTTGAAATCAAAGTGCCTGAATCAGAAATTTTTTATAGCGTTAATATTTCTCTTCACGATACATGTAGTTCAGTTAACTCTCAATACGAAGAAAAGGGGTTAAAATACTATTCCCGTAAATTCTGTGGTGAAAATATTGATAGAGAGTCAGTAGTTGCAGTTTGCTTAAAAGAAATTGGTTCTGATATAGCAGATGGTTTTAAAATTATACGTTATTGCGTATCTGTTGTTACAAATTTCGATGCGGAAGATTATAAAACTAAAGCTATTGAAATGGTTATAAATAGCAATTACGATGGTGGTAAAACTCGGACACAGAAGAAATGGCAAAAATTTTTCTCATCATCTAAAGTAACGCTTGCGGATAAGGAAATAGAAAAATTCTATAATTCA
Source organism: Clostridiaceae bacterium (assembly GCA_904501675.1). Taxonomy (GTDB): domain Bacteria; phylum Bacillota; class Clostridia; order Oscillospirales; family Acutalibacteraceae; genus DTU089. The sequence goes on along the minus strand of CAJGCL010000018.1, from coordinate 1,557 downwards.
AGCCTTTACCATCTTGCAGGGTGTATGGGCAACAGAGAATTCCCCCCAGGATTATTCGGTAACTTCATAACTGATGACTTTTTCCCTTGGGCAGGGGATTATCATATGAATTACAACTATGAGGCTCCCTATTATTGCATTTTTTCTGCAAATCACCCTGAACTTTTCGATGGCTATATGGTACCAATTAATGATATGAGAGATGAAGCAAAAAGAATGGCAGGGTTATTCGGTTGTAAGGGCTATGCTTTCCCTGTAAGCTTTGGGCCTAAAGCTCTCGACGTTTATAGTCAGCCCGATTGCAAGGAACATGGTGTTCTGTTCCTTGGTCAGAAAAGCCACGCCGCATATGCTTGCGTAATCCCTATAATGCATTGGTTCTCCACTTATGATAAGGAGTATGCTCTTGAAAATTACTATGATTTTATTTTAAATACTGCAGCATTCTGGGAAGATTATCTTGTTAAGGAAAAGGGCAGATATGTAATTAAATGCGATGCTGCTCACGAGATTCCATATTACCGAGGTAAAGATTTTAAGTATATCACTCATTTCGGACAAGTTAACACAATAAACGCCATAAACTCTCTCGGCCTTGTAAAGCTTTTGTTCAATGGTGTTTATGATATGGCAAAAGAGCTTGGACTTAACCCTGAAAAATACGCTTTGTGGGAAGATATTATTGAGAATTTAAGTGATTTTCCAACCTTTATAAAAAAGGGGAAAAAGTGTTTCAGATATTCTAAATTCGGCATCCGTTGGAGAAATGATAATACTGTTGGTCTTCAGCATATTTATCCTGCTTCACAGATAGGCTTCAACTCAGATGAAAAGCTTCTTAAAATTGCAAAAAACACATATTTTATTAATGACAGACGCCTTGATGATAATGGCTCTAACTCCTATCTTCCTGCAGGTGCAAGAATCGGTGTTAATCCTGATTTTCTAATAGAAGGTATACATCAGAACATTAAGGAGTTTGCTCTTCCAAACGGGCTTTTCCGTCATCATGGCGGTGGTATTGAACACTTAACAACAATTCCTGCAACAATTAACGAAATGCTTATGCAAAGCTATGAAGGTGTAATAAGAGTTTTTCCTTGTTGGAATAAAAAATCGGATGCATCCTTTAAAAATCTCCGCGCAGATGGTGCGTTTCTTGTTTCAGCAGAACTAAAAAACGAAAGAGTTACATCTCTTGAAATAAAGAGCCTTAAAGGCAGAATCTGTGCTGTTGAATGTTCAGATGTGAAATCTGTAACCAATAAAGCAGATAATACCGAGATTTCCTTTAATAGGAAAGGGGATACAATAATCTTTGAAACGCAGGCAGAAGCAGAATATATTCTAATATAATTAAAACAGATGGTTGTACAAAACAAGTACAACCATCTGTTTGTTTTCAGACTATAAGCCGGTATTTATTTTTCTATTGACCATTTTTGTTGCATTATAAGTGCAGGTACATAATCATTTTCTCTTGTATAGAACGCGGTAATTAAATCGCCGTTATCTAACTCAATGGTAGATGGATAACCTAAATCGTCAGTGTCTTTT
>CAJGCL010000017.1 GCA_904501675.1 Clostridiaceae bacterium | reverse complement strand
CACACTTAGCGGAAGAGATTAATCAAGTTGCATGCTCTTCCTATTGAGGCTATCGAGGACTCTCTCTATTGGCAGGGCTCTAGCTCTGGTGCCATTACAGCGAAATCTGCCTTCTCTTTCTTTTCAACCTGACGCTCTACATCAACTTTTTCAGGACTATATGGATTAGAGTCATCAATAACCTCACCATCAAGGCAACGGATAATTCTGTTTGCATATTCATCTGCAAGATCAGGGTTATGGGTAACCATTATGATAAGCTTCTCTTTCGCAATCTCTCTGAGAAGCTCCATAATCTGAACGCTTGTTTCACTATCAAGAGCACCTGTAGGCTCGTCAGCAAGAAGAATATCAGGGTCGTTTATAAGAGCACGTGCAATTGCAACACGCTGCATCTGACCGCCTGACATCTGATTAGGCTTTTTATAAATCTGCTCTTCAAGACCAACCTTTTTAAGGGCATCAATTGCTCTCTGACGGCGTTCCTTTTTAGAAACACCTGAAAGAGTAAGGGCAAGCTCTACGTTAGATAAAACAGTCTGATGCGGAATAAGGTTATAGCTTTGGAAAATGAAACCTATTGAGTGGTTTCTGTAGGTATCCCAATCAGCATCGCTGAAAAACTTTGTTGATTTTCCGTTTATAAAAAGATCGCCGCTTGTGTACCTATCAAGTCCGCCAATAATATTAAGCATTGTTGTTTTACCGCAACCGGACGGTCCAAGAATTGCAACGAACTCATTTTCGCGGAAGTTGATATCAATACCCTTAAGGGCTCTGACGGTGGTATCACCCGTTACGTAATCTTTAACTATATTTTTTAAAACTAACATAATTAATCCTCCGCGTCGCCATAGAGTCTTTTTCTGTTAATAAAGAAAATTACGCCAACTATAGCACAAAGACCTAAATAACCTGAAATTATATAAAGTGCTGTATAATCCTTTTCAACAGGCTTATATATAATTGTTGGTGAATAATCATCACCTTGAACTATTTCAAACTGAACTCTTTCCTTAAAGAAAAGATTGTAGAGCCATTCAATGAATTCATCTTCGCTCATACCTTCAAACTGAGCAGTCATTGAAGATGTATCAAAATTCATATTCCCGCCTGAGCCCATTGAACCCATAAGAAGAGTTTCATTACCTGGTGTTTTAAGAAGTTTTGCAACAAGTTTGAGAAGTGAAAGAATTATTGCTTCTCTATCCGCCTCAATATAGGTGTATTTTACTTTTTCTCCACCGATAACGCTCTTACTTACCTTCTGCGTAGCAGTACCGAGAGAAGCAAGGGACTTAATATCAAATCCAGGCATCTTAACACCCGAGTCTTTGAGTAAAGATGACATTAAAGCATTTAAATCAAGGCTTTTTGTAAGTTCAGTTGCATCTAAATTGAAATCAACAACTCCGGGAACTCTGTTGAGCATTGAGGTTATTGGCAGAAGAAGATTAGATATACATTTCTCCAACGAGCCACTTTCCATAAAGTAAACTACATTAGGAAGAATATCTACAATTGTCTGCACCGGCTTATCAGCTAATTTGTCAAGCATATCAAAAGCAGGGTCAAGAACATTTTTGAGAACCCCATCTCCATAGGCGTGATTTTTATAGTAGTTATAGCTTTTGATAGTCATAGGGCCACAGCCTAATGCTTCTAAAACAGGTATAATTGCTGTATTATAGCCATCTGCACCGGTTATGGTAATACTATCGAGAATCACAAGATTTTCGCCTGCAAGCACTGTTCTGAGAAGCGGGAACAATGGCCTGAGAACCGCGGTGAGAGCATTTTGGAAACCTCTGCGAGAGCCATTATAGAAGCCCCATCTTACGCCCTTAAGGTTAATATCTGCCCAGGAATCTGCTTTCACAAGAGCATTGTAGCCCTGAGTATAGCCATCACCCAAAAGTGCTGCAACTCCTTTTGGAGAAGTATTTATGCCCAAAATCGAAAGTATTGAGACGAGCCCTTCGTCCTCTAGCATTTTATAAATGCCAACAAGAGCAGCATTTATATTTTCGTTTGTATAAACGGAAGAAGTAAGCATTGCGCCAACACTGCCGTAGGCACCACCTTCTTTTACAAACTGGTCAAGAAGGTCATCTATTTCGTTATATACTTTTTGAAGATTTTTATCGGTAAGCTTTGTTGTATTCTGCACGTTACCCTTTTTGAACTCAGGATAAACCATTTTTTCAGGAGCGCCGATTTCCGCAGGTGTGAAAAGAAGCACAAGCATAGCTGTTAAAGCATCTGTATCCTTATTGAGAAGCTCCGAAAGGAAGGATAAATCCATAGACTCACCTTCTGCACCGAGAGAAAGTGCGCCAAGGTTGTCTTTATTTAGCTTGAGCGTTTCTACAAGCCAGCGCACTATTTCAACATACGCTTTACCTTTATCAGCAATATAACCTGACTCCGTCATTGTTCCGCAAGCAGCAAGAGAAGAGAAATTTATTTCCGCAAGCTTCAATCCGCCTTCTTCGCCTGACATCATTGAAGACAAAAGCTGATTAACATCAATATTTGTAAGAGAGTCCAAATCAAGTATTTTGAGGAAAACTGCTATTTCTACAAGTGGATTTGTAGTAATAGGCTCAAGGAGCTTATTAAAGCACTGGTTGAACTCGCCGCTATCCACAAAGTATGCAAAGCGAGGAAGAATCTCTGTAAGATTTACTGCAGGACTTTCGAGAGCTGTTTCAAGCATTGTAAGAACAGGAATAACAATATTTTTCACCATATTGTTTTTGTTTGCCTGAGCATCTAAATTGAACATTATCTGACTTGGAAGACCGCTACAACCTAAAGATTCAAGGAAAGGTACAATAGCATTTGCATATCCGTTTGCGCCATTGATTGTTACTAACGGATTCATTTTATATACTCCACCACAAAGAAGCGCATATAGAATATCGTTAAATGGTGAAAAAACTGCGCCTAAAGCCTCGGCAAAGCCTTCTTTTGTATTAACTGCGGAGCCCCAGCTGATACCTGTAAGGTCAACCTCTGACCAAGTATCGTAATTATAAAGAGCAACACAGATTTTAGGGTATTTACCTAAAGCGGCAGAAAGCTTTTTTGTGGATGCATCTACACCTATAAGCTTCATTTCTTTACTCATTTCTTCAAGAGGAGCATATGTGTTAACAAGAAGATCTGAAAGAGTTTCTGATGTATAAAGCGTAGATTTAATTGAAGAAGAAAGGTTTTCATTACCAAGTAATGCCATTACATTATTGAGAAGTTTATCTGTTCCGTAAACGGCATTAAGAGCTTCTTTTTCAGAAACTCCGGAAGGATAGCTGAATGAGCCTGCGGCAACACTTAACGAAGAAGAAAACGCCACAAGCACACACAGTAATATGCAAAATGATTTTTTAAATAAATTTTTCATAATCATCTCTCTGCTAAACTATAATTAAAATATAAAGATAGTAATCTAATTTATATAATACATAATTATACAACAAATTTCAAGATATATGTTAAATAAATATTAAGAATTGAGGGTTTTTATGTCGACAAATTTTTACAGAATTTCTGCCCTTTTCTTCGCTATTTTTCTGCTTGGTGGGTGCGGATTATCTCAAAAAGGGCGAAGTTTAAGTGCTTTTTGCGAAAGAATGAATGAAATTTATGAGGATTACAATTTAACGCCTGAAGGATTTATATATGACGAAGGCAAAAACTCTTTAACAAAATATTATTCATTTAACGAAAAAGAAATTATGCTTAGTTTTGTTTGTAACGATAAAAACGAATTACACACCTTACATATTGTTTTTGACAACTTAACGAAAAATGATACAACTCAAATAAATTTTATAAAAAATTCTATTTATGCTTTCATTGATAACACCACCGAAACAGATAACTTAATATCAGAATCTGATTTTGATAATGCCATATTTATAAGGGATATTAACACAAAGGAAACAAAAATCGGCAACATCGAAATGCTTATCGATGTTACCGAAATTGGTACTGTTATTTCTGTTGTTCAAAATATTCCTTGAGCTTTTCAGCTAAAAGGCGTGTAGCCTCGCCTCTGTGGCTTATAGCGTCCTTTTCCTCTGCAGTAAGCTCAGCCATAGTTTTTTCGCCCATAACAAATAATGGGTCGTAACCGAAGCCGCCGTTACCTCTTGGCTCGAAGCCTATATAACCCTCGCAAGTACCCCTTGCAGAAAGAATATCACCATTAGGGAAAACGCAGCATACTACAGAAACATATCTACCGGTACGCTCCTCAACAGGTACATCGCGCAGAAGCTTAAGAAGCTTCTGGTTGTTAGCTTCATCATCACCATGAACACCTGCAAAACGGGCAGAATAAACACCAGGTGCACCAACAAGATAATCTACCGCAAGACCTGAATCATCTGCTACACAAGGCATACCGCTTTCACGGCAACCGCTCTGCGCTTTTAAAAGCGCGTTTTCAAAGAAGGTTTCACCTGTTTCATCAACATCGGTAATTTCAATACCAACCTGATCCGCAGTTTTAACATCTATACCCAAAGGAGAGAGAATTCTATAGAGTTCATCTCTCTTTTTCATATTATGAGTTGCGATTAAAAATTCCATAGCCATCAGCCAAACAACCTCCCGAAGAAGCCCTTTTTCTTTTTAGGCTCTTCTGTTACTTCCTCTGCAGGCTCTTCAACTGCTTCAGGCTCAGTTTCCTGTTCTTCAGCAATTTCTTCAACTGCTTCGGGTTCTTCCTCAACCTCTGCTACAGGCTCTCTGATTATCTCAGATTCTTCTGCTACTTCTTCAGTCTCTGCCTCAACTACAGTTTCGTTTTCCTGAGCCTGAAGTTCTGCCATAGCCTCAAAAATCTCACCTACCGCAGTAGCAAGTTCTTCTTGTTCGCTATCTGCAGTTGTTTGAGGAATATCTTCGCGGATTGCAGAAAGGTCGATTTCATCTTCTTCATAATCGTCAGGAAGCGCTTCGAAAAGACCCTCGGCAAAAGCCTTTGGATTGAAAGGCTGAAGGTCATCTATACCCTCGCCCACACCGATAAACTTAACAGGAACCTTAAGGTCATTTTTAATTGAAAGAACAACACCACCACGGGCTGTACCATCAAGCTTTGTAAGAATAATACCTGTAATTTCTGCAATCTTTGCAAATTCACGAGCCTGATTTACTGCGTTCTGACCAGTTGTTGCATCAAGGACAAGAAGCACCTCACGGTCAGAATATGGAAGCTCACGATCAATAACTCTGTAGATTTTTGCAAGCTCATCCATAAGATTTTTCTTATTATGAAGTCTGCCCGCAGTATCGCAGATAATAATCTCAGTACCTCTTGCTTTTGCAGCAGAGATAGTATCAAAAATAACGGCTGCAGGGTCTGCACCCTCTTTATGCTTGATAATATCAACGCCTGCACGCTGAGCCCATACATCAAGCTGGTCTATAGCAGCGGCACGGAAAGTGTCAGCTGCGGCAAGAATAACGCTCTTACCCTCTGCTTTGTAACGGGCAGCCATTTTACCGATAGTTGTTGTTTTACCAACACCATTAACACCGATTACGAGAATTACAGATGGAATGGTAATAAGACCCATATCCTCGCCGCCTTCAAGCATATCGGCAACTATATTTTTAATTTCGGTCTTAACGTCTGCAGGGTTTTTGATACCCTTTTTACGTACAACATCATTAAGACGAAGTGTAATTTCAGATGCAGTGTTAACACCAACATCACCCATTACAAGAGCTTCTTCAAGTTCATCAAAAAGCTCCTGATCAATAGATGTATAGCTGTCAAGCACATTATCAATAGCACCTGAAACATTATTTCTTGTTTTTCTTAAACCGAAGTTTATTTTTTTGAAAATACCCAAGTAAAAAACTCCTTGTTTTTAATTATTAAGAATGAAAATTTATTTCATAAATTTGACATAAGGTTTCGTGAGTAACGCTGCTTTGACGAGCGACGCTGTATGAAAATACCGCGAGAACATTCAACCCTCTATCAACAACCCCGACTTTTTGTATTTGGCGTGAGGTTGTGTAAAGAACGCAGGTTTGGCGAGCGATGTTGTATAAAAATACTACGAGCGAGCAAAACCAAGTTATTTGCGCGACATCACGTCAAATCGAATTTGGAAGCCATTTCGGCAGTCTTCAACTCAAGTAGTTTTGATACACCTTTTTCCTGCATTGTTACTCCGTAAAGCATATCTGCTTCTTCCATTGTACCGCGACGATGTGTAATAAGAATAAACTGTGTGTTATCGGTCATACGGCGCACGTATGAAGCGTAACGAGCAACGTTAACATCGTCAAGAGCAGCCTCAACCTCGTCAAAAATACAGAACGGACAAGGATTGATTTTAAGAATGGAGAAAAGAAGTGCAATAGCTGAAAGACCTTTTTCACCACCGGAAAGAAGCGAAATATTCTGAACATTTTTGCCCGGTGGCTGAACCTTGATTTCAATATCTGATTCAAGCACATCGTTTTCGTCTGTAAGAACGAGAGATGCCTTACCGCCACCAAAGAGCTCTGAGAAGGTCTGACCAAAGCTGAAGTTGATTTTATCAAACTGCTCTTTGAACTGTGTTCCCATTTTGCCTGTAAGCTCATTTATAAGCTTAATAAGCTCTGCCTTTGATTTTTCAACATCGTTTACCTGACCATGCATAAAGCTGTATCGCTCGGAAACCTCTTTATATTCCTCAATAGCGCTTACATTAACATTACCAAGTCCACGAATTTTACCTTTAAGCTCATTAAGACGCTTCTTAGCCTCAGGAATATTTTCTATAACAATATTAAGTTCTTCTGCTTCACGACGAGAAAGCTCATATTCATCGTAAAGCTTATTGGAAATATCGTCAAACTCTTTTTGCATTGTGTCGCGACGCTCTGTAAGCCTTGCGTTTTCACCGCTGAGTTTTTCGCGTTCTTCTGTTTTTTCTCTTTCGAGAAGACGAAGCTTACCGCTTTCCTGCTCAAACTGCTCTCTTTTTGAAATTTCGGAAGCAATTTTCTCTTTTGAAGCAGCGCTCTGCTCTCTCAAAGCAAAGGCTTCAGAATTAAGAATTTCTATTCTCTTTCTGATTTCCTCGTTTTTGGCCTCAATTTCTGCAATTTCTCCATTCAACTGTGAAAGCTTATCCTTATGGCTTGTTGCTCTGCCTTGAAGCCTTGTAATTTCATCCTGCTTTGCTTCAATTTCTTTCTGAGCTGTAGCAATATCAAGATTTATCTGGGCTGCTTCTGCAGTTAATTTCTCACGTTTTTCGCTGATAGATTCTCTATCTCCCGTAAGTGTTGAAAGCTCTGATTCAACGGCTTCAAGCTCACCTTGAAGGCTTGTAAGCTTTTCCTGAGCAGAAGAAACGCCACTGTTAATACCATCAATACGCTCTCTTAACTGTGTTTTTTCTTCCTCTGCTGCATTTTTAGCGGCATTAAGGTTTTGGAGGTTGCCATTTTTAAGAGCAAGTACACCTTCAACTCTGATTTTTTCTTCACCTAATGCAGTAATTTCTGCCTTGCACCCCTCAAGCTCTGCAGAAACGGATGCAGCACTCTCATGCTGAGACTGAACATCCTTTTCCATAAGCTGAAGCTTTTCTTTAAGCTCTGCACATTCTGCAGTTAACTTTTCAAGCTGATTACCACGGCTGAGAATACCCGCATTCTGAAGCTTTGCACCACCGGTCATTGAGCCGCCCGCATTAACAACCTGACCATCAAGGGTAACAATTTTGAATTTATAATTATACTTTTTAGCGATTGCAATTGCTGCATCCAAATCATCTGCAACAACTGTTCTGCCTAAGAGAGATTTAATTATCTCCCCATATTTTGAATCACATTCAACAAGGTTTGAGGCAAGGTTTATGTAGCCATAGCAATCATCAAGACCTTTTTCTTCAAGCTCCTTACCTTTAATTGCAGTCAAAGGAAGGAATGTTGCACGACCTGCACGACTCTCTTTAAGGTAACCGATTGCTTTTTTAGCATCATTTTCAGTATCGGTTACAATATTTTGAATCTGAGCTGCAAGAGCAGTTTCAATTGCAAGAGAATATTTATCCTTAACAGAAATAATCTGAGAAACAGGCGCGTGGATACCTTTAAGAGTACCGCGCTGAACCTCTTTCATAACAGCTTTTACGCTACCCTGATAACCTTCCATATTCTTTTCAAGGTCTGTAAGCATAACAAGCCTTGATTCTTTAATATGAAATTCGTTCCTGAGAGAATTTTCTTCTTCTTTAAGCTTCTCGTACTTTTCAAGGCGCTTCTGAGCCAAAAGTTCAATACCTGAAAGAGAGTTATTAAGCTCAGTATTTCTTTCAATTATACCATCAAGCTCAGCCTTTACTTCGTCTCTTTCTTTTTCAAGAGCTTCAATGATCGGCGCCTGATTTTCGATGTTTTCATCAATAACTCTGATTCTGTTTTCGATTTCTTCAACAGATGAGCTTGCAGTGGAAACAATAACTCTGCTATCTGCAATCTGTAAAGAAAGAGCAGAAACCTTTTCAGAAAGCTCTACGCTTCTCTGAGCTGATTTACTGTTTTCATCTGTAAGCACCGCCAGCTGACCTGAGAATGAGTTGAGAGTAACCTTTTTAGCCTCAATTGTTGTTTTAAGGTCATTTATAATCTTCTCAGCCGCTTCCATCTGCTCTGAAATCTGAGAATCGGTATCATTCTCTTCGAGCTTTTCTCTTTCAATACGCTGAATTGTTTCATTGTTGTGTTCAATTGTATTTTTCTGAACTGCAACCTGACTTTCAAGGAGCGCTGCCTGCTCTTCAAGCTGAGCAGAAGCTCGTCTGATTTCGTCAACAGCTACTGTAATCTTCTGAGAATCTGCAATTGCAGAATCAATTTTGTTTGCAATCTCATCAAGAGTTTTGCAAACATCAGCATACTGAGCTTCGGTTATTGTAATTTTCTTATCATATTCACGAAGGTCATATTTGGCTTTTTCGATAGTGTAAAGCCAGATACCTATTTCAAGGTCTTTTTTCTCCCCTGCATATTCAAGGAATTTCTGCGCCTTTTCGCTTTGGGTTTTAAGAGGACCAACGCGTGATTCAAGCTCTGTAAGAATATCACGGAGTCTTAAAAGATTTTCCTCTGCCTGATTAAGACGGCGCATTGCATCTGCACGGCGATAGCGGTAATGAGAAATACCTGCTGCTTCTTCAAGCATATCACGTCTGTCGTCAGACTTACCTGAAATAAGAGTTTCAATCTTACCCTGGCTGACCATAGAATAACCGTCTCTACCAAGACCTGTATCCATAAACAACTCGTGAATGTCTCTGAGTCTTGCCTGCTCGCCATTTATTTTATATTCACTCTCACCTGAACGGTAATATCTTCTTGTTACTGTAACAAGCTTTTCAGGATTATTGAGGGCCATATCTGAGTTATCAAGTTTCAGAGTTACCTCTGCAAAGCCAACAGCTCTTCTTGAATCTGTACCGCTGAAAATAACGTCTTCCATTTTGGAACCACGTAGATTCTTTGTAGACTGTTCGCCTAATACCCAACGCATAGCATCGGAAAGATTACTCTTACCGCTACCGTTAGGGCCAACTACGGCCGTTATACCTTTTCCGAAATCAAGGACTGTTTTATCAGGAAATGATTTGAAGCCCTGCATTTCAATGGCTTTAAGATACATTGAATTTCTACCTTTCGTTTCGTTGGATTTCAACTTCGTACTTTTTGAGATCTTCTTTTCCTTTAACGGTTATTTCATAACCTGAAGAAAGAAGATAATTTTTGTTCTTCTGTTTCTGCCCCGTCATTTTTGATATTTCACGAGGGTTCACATAGATTATATATTTGCCTTCACCATAATCTTTCAACACTTCCATTGCAACAGATAGATAAATCTCACCTTCGCAAAGCTCGCCGAAAGCCTGATGGTAAGGACCAGCTATATAGCCATCTTCAACGTTTCCGCCTGAATGAAGACCCAAGCGGATAACCTTTATATTTTCTTTATGGAATCTTCTGAGAAGCTTCGCGCACAAAGAAACCGCGTTTTCTAAAGTTTGCGGTGCATATTCGCCTTTTTTATAAAGCTCGCCAAGATATGTACCCTCTAGAACAATTGTAGGATATATACGTACTGTATCAGGCTTTAAGGAAATAATATCTTCACAGGTCTGAAGAGATTTTTCATCTGTATCGCCTAAAAGACCTGTCATCATCTGAAGCCCTAAAGAAAAACCATTTTCTTTTATAATGTGAGATGCATTAACTATATCCTCACGTGAATGACCTCTGTTATTAAGTTTCAAGACATCATCATCGGTACTTTGGGCACCTAACTCTATTGCGGTTACACCATATTTTTTGAGAATCGCAAGAACCTCATCATCAATAGAGTCAGGTCTTGTAGAAACTCTTATGCCCTTGAAAAAGCCATTGTCTATAAAAGGCTTAGCAGACTCAAGAAGACTTACCATATAGCCTCTGTCTATAGCAGTAAAGCTACCTCCAAAAAAGGCGATTTCTGTGTTTTCAGGGGCGTTATTATCGCAAGAGGCCTTAATAAGTGTTTCTTTTACTTCTTCGGGTGTAATTTCCGTAAGTGAGCCTGAAATAGTTTTCTGATTACAGAAAGAGCACTGATGGGGACAACCCATATGAGTTACAAAAAGAGAAATGTTCGCGTGTTTCATACGCCAAGCGCTTCAAGAGCTGCGCCTGCTGCCGCCTGCTCCGCTTCCTTTTTGCTTCTGCCTTCACCCATACCTACAACTTCACCATTTATTTTAACAGCAAATCTGAAAACTTTTTCATGGTCAGGTCCACTCTCACCTAATTCTTCATAGAAAATTGTATTACCTTTGCTTTTCTGAATTTCCTCCTGAAGAAGTGATTTATTATCTTTAAAGTTTGCTTCTCTTTTTACTGCCTCAGTAATAAAAGAAAGAATATACGGCTTTACTATCTCAATACCGCCATCAATATACATAGCCGCGATTACTGCCTCAAAGGCATCGGAAACTATTGATGGTCTGTTTCTGCCGCCTGAGTTTTCTTCGCCCTTGCCCATGTAAATATAATCACCAAGGGAGATTTTTTCACCAAATTTAAAAAGTGATTTTTCACAGACAACTGCAGCTCTCAACTTTGTAAGCTCACCTTCAGGTCTTGATTTATATTCAGAAAAAAGATACTCGGCAGTAACAAAGCCCAAAACAGAGTCGCCTAAAAATTCAAGACGCTCGTTATCCCGAGGAAGCTTATTTTCGTTTGCATATGAAGAATGAGTTAATGCAATACGCAAAAGCTCCTTGTTTTTGAAGGTATAGCCTATAACCTTTTCAAAAGCCTGAATATTTTCCATAAAAACCTACCTTTTATAAATCGAGAGTTTTAAAATAATCCATACTGCGCTGAGCAAGTGCTTCGTAGCGCTCTTTTTTATCCCTTATCTTTTCTTCTAATGGGTCTATTATGCCGAATGCCGCACCCATCGGCTGAAAATTCTTAACTGATTCATCTGAAATGTACTGCGAAAGGGCACCCATCATAGTAATCTTAGGAAGAAGAATTGGGTCTTTGCCTTCCATTCGTCTTGCCGCGTTATAGCCGGCAAGTATACCTGAAGCGGCTGATTCCATATAACCTTCAACACCTGAAATCTGCCCTGCGAAATATATACGTGGATCTTTCTTCAGACTGAAATCATAGGAAAGAAGTCCCGGAGAATTAAGGAATGTATTTCTGTGCATTACACCGTAGCGCACAAATTCTGCATTTTTAAGAGCAGGAAACATTGAGAAAACTCTTTTCTGCTCAAGGAATTTCAGATTAGTCTGAAATCCTACAAGGTTATACATTGTGCCGTCCTTATTCTCTTTGCGAAGCTGAAGGTTTGCCCATGGTCTGTGTCCCGTTTTAGGATTAGTAAGACCAACAGGTTTTAAAGGACCATATCGCATAGCATCCATGCCACGGGAAGCAAGCACCTCAATTGGCATACAGCCTTCGTAAACATCCTTCTTCTTATCAAAAGAATGAAGCTCTGCACTTTCGGCATTTATAAGAGCCTCATAAAACTCTTCATACTGAGCTTTGTCAAGAGGACAGTTAATGTAGTCATCCTCACCGCCTCTGTCATATCTTGACTGCGTAAAGGCGTTTTCCATATCAATACTGTCAGCAGTAACAATAGGCGCTGCTGCGTCATAGAATGAAAGAAATCCTTTTCCGCAAAGCTCTGCAACACTTCCTGCAAGAGCATCGCTCATAAGAGGTCCTGCGGCAACAATAACTGTAACCCCCTGAGGAATTTCTGTTATTTCCTCTCTTACGAGAGTTATATTTTCATCGTTTTCAATAGCTTTTGTTATTTCGTGGGAGAAAACATCTCTATCCACCGCAAGGGCACCACCTGCAGGAACTTTTGCAACATCTGCCGCAGCTAAGCACACTGAACCAAAAAGCCTCATTTCAGCCTTCAAAAGTCCTGCTGCAGAGCCTAAACGCTCTGCCTTCAAGGAATTTGAGCACACAAGCTCTGCAAGCTTCTCGCTTTTATGCGCAGGAGAAAACTTTCTTGGTTTCATTTCATAAAGAGTAACTTTTATACCCTTTTTGCTTAATTGCTTCGCTGCCTCAACACCTGCAAGACCGCCACCGATAACTATAGCTTCTTTATTATTCGTCATCTGTTTTCTTCGCGTTCTTTCGTGGAGCTTTGAATGAATAACCACACTTTTCATCAGGACAAGTTACGAGACCGCCTTTGCCCTTGAAAAGTGATTTACCACACTTAGGGCAATTTTCGCCTGTTGGCTTATCCCATGTCATAAAGTTACACTGAGGATAGTTATCGCAGCCGTAGAACTGATAACCTCTTCTGGACTTTTTACCAATAACCTTTGCACCGCACTCAGGGCAAACAGCATTTGTTTCCTCGACAAGAGGTTTTGTTGTTTTACACTCCGGGTAACCTGGGCAAGCAAGGAATTTACCGAAACGGCCTGATTTAACAACCATATTTCTACCGCATTTATCGCACTTGATATCTGTAATATCCTCCTGAAGCTGAATCTTCTGACCTTGCATTTCGGACTTTGCTTTGCTGAGGGATGCTTCAAGCTCGTTATAGAATTCATGGAGCATTTCAATGTAGTTTATTGAACCACTGTCAATTTCATCAAGTTTTGTTTCCATTGAGGCAGTGAATTTTGTATTAACAATTTTCTGGAACTTCTCTTTGAGAAGAGCAGTTGTAGCACAACCAAGCTCTGTAGCCTTAAGAAGCTTGCCATCGCGTTTTACATATTCACGCTTGATAATTGTACTTACGATTGAAGCATATGTGCTTGGACGGCCAACGCCTGTTTCCTCAAGAGTTTTGATGAGAGATGCTTCTGTAAAGTGTGCAGGTGGCTGAGTGAAGTGCTGATTTCCTTTAAGTTCTTTAAGCTTAAGCACATCACCTGTTTTAACCTCAGGGATTGCGCTTTCATCGCCATCATCAACTGCATCCTCATAAAGAGCGGTAAAGCCGTCAAATTTAATTGAATATCCACTAGCAGAGAACATGAGGAAACCTGCTGCACCCTCTTTTTCTGCCTTAATTTCAATCTTTACTGTATCCTGAACGCAAGGAGCCATAAGAGATGCTACATATCTACACCATATAAGGTTATAAAGCTTATACTGGTCATTTGTAAGGCTCTTTTTAGCTATTGCAGGAGTAATTTCAATATTTGTTGGTCTGATTGCTTCGTGTCCGTCCTGAGCGTTTGCACGAGTTTTGAAATATCTTGGTTTTTCAGGAAGATATTTTTCACCATAGGTTTTGGTAATAAATGCATTTGCAGATGCTCTTGCTTCTTCAGAGATACGAAGAGAGTCGGTTCTCATATAGGTGATAAGACCTGTCATTCCGAAACCATCAATATCAATACCCTCGTAAAGCTCCTGAGCAAGCTTCATTGTTTTCTGAGCCTGGAAGTTAAGCTTACGAGATGCATCCTGTTGCATTGAGGATGTAATAAATGGAGGTGACGGCTGTTTCTTGCGAGTACCCTTTTTAACAGAATCTGTAACGTATTCTGCACCATCAAGACGTGCAAGAAGTGAATCTGCCTTTTCTTTATTTTCTATTTCTACTTTGCCGTTTTCATCTGCAGTAAGAGCAGCAGTGAAGGTTTTTCTACCTACAGCGAATTTAGCATCAATTGACCAATATTCCTGAGGATTAAATTTATTGATTTCTTCTTCACGGTCAACAATAAGTCTTACTGCAACGCTCTGCACACGACCTGCAGAAAGACCTCTTCTGATTTTCTGCGAAATAAACGGACTTATTCTATAGCCAACAAGTCTGTCAAGAATACGGCGAGCCTGCTGAGCATCAACAAGCCCCATATCAACAACCTCAGGATTGCTGATACCCCTCTTAACGCTTGTTTCATTAATTTCGTTGAACTTTACTCTGTTCTTCTCGTTAAGGTCAAGTTCAAGAAGAGTGGCAAGATGCCATGAAATTGCTTCTCCTTCGCGGTCAGGGTCAGTTGCGAGATAAACTGCTTCGCTTGCGGAAACCTTATCTTTTAAATCCTTAACCAGCTTTTCCTTTCCCTTTATTATTGCATACTTAGGCGCAAAATCATTTTTAACATCAACGCTGAGTTTAGCAGCAGGAAGATCTCTTACATGACCCATTGATGCTACAACGTCAAAATCATTCCCAAGATATTTTTTTATAGTCTTTGCTTTTGCAGGAGACTCAACTATAACAAGCTTTGACATTTATTTCATCCTTTCAAAGTGATAGTCTTATATTTTTTACCGCTCGTCAACTCACATACACCTAATAATTCCAGTTCTGTTAAAGACGAGAGGACAATGTTCAATTTAAGATTTGTGCTTCGCACAATATCATCAATATGCATAGGTGTTTCACTTAATACACCATACACAATTTTCGCGTTTTCAGAAGCAGTATCTTCTAAATCAATCTTTGGTACTATTTCTGTTTTTACCTTTTCAACCTGAGGAGGAGCTTCATTTCTAACTGTTTTCTCAGGCGCACTTTTCTTCGCAGGTTTCCTGTAATTCACATATTGAAGTTCACTCAACGGCAAACCGGCTTTTTGAAAATCAATAAGCTCAGGATAGCGAAATTCATATTCAGAAAGAATGTCCAAAGCAGAGAAAACAGGCTTTGCACCATTCTTTATAAGGTGATTTGTACCATCAAAGGATGATCGCACAATATCGCCAGGTACGGCAAAAACATCTTTGCCTTGCTCAGCTGCCCTGTTAGCAGTAATAAGAGAACCGCTTTTTACTCCTGCCTCAATAACCACTACACCCAGGCTGATTCCTGATATAAGACGATTCCTTATAGGAAAGCTGGATTTAGAAGGCATAGAAAAAGGAGGAAATTCAGAAACAACTGCGCCATAACGGGTAATAGCCCGCCTGAGAGCTGCATTCTCTCGAAGATAGTTTGCCGAAAGGCCACAGCCTAAAAATGCAACAGTTCTTCCTTTTGCAAGCATTGCGCCTGCATGAGCTTCACTATCAATACCTAAAGCACCACCGCTGACAATAGTAGCACCTGCCTCCGCCAGACGATAGGATAGCTTTTGCGCAATCTCTGTACCATAAGCGCTGGCATTTCTTGTTCCAACAATTCCCAGTGAAACCTCATCGCTTAATACTGTGCAGTCGCCCTGTGCATAAAGCACGAGAGGCATACTTGATAAGTTTTTTAATCTGTTAGGAAAAAGTTTGTTATCGGGTGTGATTATCTCATAGCCCTTTAATCTGCTTTCTTTTATGATTTGAGCAGTTTGTGAGGGTGTAGAGTTTTTAAGGGCTTCTATCTTTTTAGCAGTAAGCAAGCCCGACAGTCGCCATTCCTTAGAACCTGCCAGGTAAAGCTGTTCAGGTGTTTCAAAATACGCTAACAACTCATCTGTACGCGCACCTGCACCCAGTGCAGTCTGAAGCCATATCCAAAACTCTACAGGTGAAGATTTCATCTCATCATTTCCCAAATTAAAATTGATGCCGCGGATGCTGCATTAAGAGACTCTGCTCTACCCTTCATGGGTATCGTTACAAGATTAGTAGATGCATTTTTAGTAGCCTCTGTTATTCCGTTACCTTCATTACCGATAACGCAAACCACGCCACCGGACATGTCTGCCTCGGTTATTTTAAGAGCAGAACTATCGGGCACACCGGCATATACCTTCATACCGTTTTCTTGCAGTTCAACAATGTATTCAGACAAATCATCTGCAACAAAAACTGAAAGTCTAAAAAGAGAGCCCATTGATGCTCTCAAAGACTTAGGATTATAAATATCACAGCCTCCACTGACAATTACGCCATCAAGCCCGACTGCCTCCGCTGTACGTATAACAGCACCAAAATTAGAAGGGTTTGAAACATCTTCCAAGGCTATATATTTCCCATTATATTTTATTTTACCTATAATTGTTTTTTTGTCAAGCATTTTGCACACACAGAAAACGCCCTGATTATTCTTTGTATCACTGAGTTTTTCCGCAATTTCCTCAGATATTACAAAGCAACGCTCAGCCACATTTTCAACTGAACGGATATAGTCAGAATATTTACTCATTGCGCTTTCTGTTGCAAAAAGCTCTTTTATTTCTACACCGCTGAGAGCGGCATCCTGCGAAAGCCTTGCCCCTTCGATAAAGAAAAGACCTTCTTTTTTACGAAAACTGTCTTTTTCCCTTAATTTCACGGCAAATTTCACCTTATCGTTTGCTTTACTTGTAATCTTTTCCGTAATAATTCACCCTTATTTTATCAAAAAATTACTACTGTTTTTTATTCCAATAAAAACATCTAACGCCCAACCAAAATGGTTGGGCGTAAGTTAAGATTATTAAAGAGCCGCTTTTGCTTTTTCAACAAGAGCCTTGAAGCCTTCTGGATCAGAAATAGCAATTTCTGAGAGCATCTTTCTGTTAAGTTCGATGCCTGCCTTCTTAAGGCCATTGATAAATGTTGAATAGTTGATATCGTTCATTTTGCAAGCTGCAGAGATTCTTGTAATCCAAAGACGACGGAAATCTCTCTTCTTCTGCTTTCTACCGATATATGCGTAGTTACCGCTTTTCATAACTGCCTGCTTAGCAGTTTTGAAGAGCTTGCTCTTTGAGCCATAATAACCCTTAGCGAGTTTAAGAACTTTATTTCTTCTTTTGCGAGTCATCATCGCACCTTTAATACGTGCCATTATAAGTTACCTCCTGCTGATTTCTTCTTATTTGTAAGGAATGAGACGCTTAATCTGCTTCTGATTTGTAACGTCTGCAACACCTGTCTGACGAAGACCTCTTTTACGCTTTGTAGTCTTCTTTGTAAGGATATGAGACTTATTGGCATGTGCGCGAATAGCCTTGCCGTTTTTGGAAATTTTGAAACGCTTCTTAGCGCCTGAGTGTGTTTTAATCTTAGGCATAATAAATCCTCCTTAAATTTGCTTTTTACTTTGATGCCTTGGGAACAAGAAACATAAGCATCTGACGGCCTTCAAGCTTTGCAGGCTTTTCAACAGAACCGTTTTCCTCGCAAGCTTCTGCGAAGCGTTGCATAATAACAGTACCGTTTTCTGTGTGAGCCATCTCTCTGCCTCTGAAACGAATTGATACTTTAACCTTATCGCCTGACTTTAAAAAGCGCAGAGCGTGATTAACTTTAGTATTGAAATCGCCTGTGTCAATATTCAATGATAAGCGGACCTCTTTGATATCCATAACCTTCTGATTCTTCTTGGCTTCTTTTTCACGCTTTGCCTGCTCAAAACGATACTTACCATAGTCCATAATCTTGCAGACAGGTGGGTTTGCACCAGGAGCAATTTTTACAAGGTCAAGGTTGCTTTTTTCTGCTAATGAGAGAGCTTCTTTTGCAGACATAATGCCTACCTGCTCACCAGTTGCAGAAATAACTCTTACTTCTTTATCTCTGATTTCCTCATTGATCTGTGTTTCCTTGCTGATACCTAAGCACCTCCAGAAAAAAATTAAAAGCTTGAACGAAAAATTCCGTTCAAGCTCAATTGACGCAAATATTGCGTTACTTTTAAAAAGCTATTGACCAAACAATACTCTCGTTTGGTGAGAACGGAATAGTTCTGCTTTATTGCTCAAATATAATAACAGTATTACTTTAGTTTGTCAAGCATTTTTTACTGTTTTTCAAAATTTATTCTTCAACCGCGGCTTCTGTAGAGCTTTCAACAGGCTGCGTCTCAGTTTCAGTAACGTCTACAGGAATATCCTGAGTAGTAGTTTCCTCTGTTGTTTCTTCAAATTCACCAAAATAGTACAGAATTATAACATCACCTGAAGAAAGCCTTTTATCGCTTGGAATCTCTGCCCAATCATTTGTTTCGGTATCTTCATATGCGATTCTGTAAACGCTATTTGACTCATTGGAATTATTGGCAATTTTTGCAGACTCGCTCTTTATATTCTTAAAGCCTGCATCCTTCAGTTTCTCGATAGCATCCTGAAGGCTTTCGCCAACCACATTCGGCACTTCAAGACCGTTACTGATTTTAAGAACAATTGTTTTAGGATTAATTGAAGTAACCTCTGTGCCTGCATTTATAGATTGAGAAACAACTGTTCCTCTTTCCTCGGCACTATCGATATACTCTGTTTTAAAAACAAGAACATCCTTATAATCCGGATTATTCTTGATATCATCATACATTTTTCCCTTGAAATCAGGAAGCTTTATTGAAACAATTTCATTACCTTCGTCATCCTGCACACTACCGGAAGTTGATTCTTCCACAGGTGTGTCAGTATCGCCATCAGGTTTAGACATTCCTTTGATACCAATAAGCACTGCCACAAGAATTGCAAGACAGATACCTGCACTTACAACAAAAGCTACTATAGTACTCTTTTTACGAGCGGCCGCCTGAGGAACCTGTTCTTCCTCATAATCAGCTTGTATATCTTCAACTAAATCTTGTTCTTCTGCATATTCCTCCTCGTCCTCATAAAGAGAAGAGTAGGCCTCTGCAGCGGTACCTGCTGCTGCAGGTGAAGCTGAAAGTTCATTTCTGAGAAGCTCTATTGATGGAGTTCGGTCCTCAGGAAGAATCTGCAAAGCATTAACAAGTGCATTTATAACATATGCAGGAAGCTGCTCTGCGAATTTTCCCGGGATCATAAGTTTATCGTTAGTAAGCCTTGAAGAAGCACTCATCGGAACGCTTCCTATAAGCGTTCTGTAAAGAACAGCGGCCAAAGCATAGATATCAGTACATGGACTCATACCGCCACTAAGACCATACTGTTCAACCGCAGCATAACCATCAAAAAGTTCTGCCTGAAGGCTACCTTTTCCTGTTCTTATTTCAGGGATGGCAAAGCCTGAAATTTTAACCTTTCCCTTAGAATCTATTACAAGATTTGTAGGAGAAATAGCACCGTGAATTATACCTTCAGAGTGAAGTTCACCCAAAGCAGAAACAACGGGCATAAGAAGAATCCTTGCTTCATCCCAGGAAATGTAGCCCTGCTCTTTTTCAAGAAGATATTCTCTAAGGCTTTTGCCTTCACCGAGAAACTCAGTTACAGAATAAACTGTACCTAAATCTTCAAAAACATTGTAAACAGGAGTAAGAGCTGTATAACCTGAAATATTAAGAAGTTTTTTCCATAAACGAAGGAATGAATCCTTAGCATCTATAAATTCAGACGCCTTACCTACATTCACAAGGCAATAGTTACCCTCACCTCTTGTTAGCACTCCTTCCGGGAAAAGCTCATGAAGTGCAACAGGCTTCTTTAATTCAAGGTCAAAAGCATTGTACACAACGCCTTCAGCGTTGCTGCTGATAGCTTTACCTACAAGGTATCTGCCACCTACAACTGCTTTAAGAGGAAGAAAATAATCTTCCTGTGGTTTATTGTTCTCGTTGCTGCAATAAGGGCAAGTAGTATTGTTGCCTATTTTACGCATACAACGCAAACACAATTTCTCTTTTTCCATTTTGAAAATCCTTAGTCTTCAAACTTTGGCTTTGCTGACATACCGCTCTGTGATAAAGCATCTCTTACACTCTGACGGAGCTTTCTGATGTCGTTAACGCTCTTTGTAAGAGTTTCATCTGTATCTCTGATAATTGTTTCAACATAAGCGCTTGCATTTCTACGGATATCGTCAGACCATTTTTCAGCCTTATCCATAATATCGCGTGCATTTGCCTTAGCCTCTGAACGAACAGCTGTCGCTTCGTCTCTTGCCTGCTGAAGGATACCATCTGCAGCACCTTTAGCCTCTTTTGTAATCTGATGCTCCTCAATCATAACATCTGCTCTTTGACGAGCTTTAGCAATGATTTCTTCTGCCTGAGATTCAGCATCGTTAAGAATATCACGTCTTTCCTGAGCAATTTTCTTTGCCTGAGTGATTTCGATAGGCATATTGAGACGGATGTCCTCAACAAGTCTTGCAAGCTCTTCTTCTTCAATAAGAAGCTTACCTGTAAAAGGCATTGCCTTTGCTTCGGCAATAAGTCTGTCAATGCTTTCAAGTGTTGTTTCAATGTTACTCATAATATATCGTTCCTTTCGATAAATATACTTATTTTCTGCTTAATCTTTTGATTATATCTTCACAGATTTCGGCAGGCACAAACTCCGTTATATCGCCACCCAAACTGCAAACTTGCTTTACAACACTGGAGCTTAAAAACATATGCTCCGAATTGGAAACCATAAAAATTGTTTCCATCTGAGGATTCAGCTTTTGATTTGTAAGAGCCTGACGAAATTCGTCATCATAGTCTGAAATAGCTCTTAATCCCTTTACAACTGCTGACGCACCTTTTTCCCGCACATAATCTGCAAGAAGCCCCTGATAAGTATCAACACTGACATTAGGCAAATCCTTTGTGCATTTTTTGATAAACGCAACCCTTTCTTCAGGAGTAAAGCTACCAACATCCTTGTTGAGATTTCTCATTACAACAACGATTACTTCATCGAAGAGATTGGCTGACCTTTTTATAATATCAAGATGACCTATTGTAAGCGGGTCAAAACTACCGGGACAAACAACTTTTTTACCCATAATCAAGCACCCTTTCTGTAAACTGTAAGTGCTATTTTACCGTATTTATAGCGTTTAGAAGTAAAGCCCTCTATTGTCTCAGGAAGAACCTCCTCCGAAGCAGTTTCGCAGACGATTATACCATCGTCAGCCATATGAAGCCTTACTCTTTCAATTGCGTCTTCCATAACACCTGCTCTGTATGGTGGGTCAAGAAACGCAATATCAAAAATTTCTGAAGTTCTGTCAAGATACTCTAGAGAGTTGGCGATAACTGTTTTCGAAACATTCCTGAAACCGGTTGTTTCAAGATTTTTCTCAGTAACGCTCATTGACTGCCTTGAAATATCAACAAACACAGCGGACTGAGCACCGCGACTAAGCGCCTCAATACCAAGCTGACCGCATCCGCAGAACATATCTAAAACCCTTGCACCCTCAACATCGAAATGAACAATGCTGAACATAGCTTCTTTTACCATATCGGTAGTCGGCCTTACACTATCGCCCTCAAGGGTCTGAAGTTTTCGTCCTCTTGCCGAGCCCGTAATTACTCGCATCGTTACACCTCCATGAAAACATACTGATTCATTGAAAGGATTATAGTCGAATTTCCAATGAAAATCTGATACCAAATCATATATTTGGTATAGAAATAGTGTAAAATTACACTGTTTCGACTAACTATAATCATTATTACATATGATATCATTTTATTATTACATTTAATAGGCTTTTTGTCAAGTTTTTATGCATAAAAGCAGCGCCAAAGCACCGCAAAATACTCTGACGCCATAATTTTATTCACCCTTGAACGCTTTGATTATTTCATTAGCAATTTCTTCTGTTATTCCCTTTACAGACATAAGCTCAGCCTTGGTTGCCTCACCTATTCTTTGCAAGGTACTAAACTTTATAATCAATGCTTTTGCCTTTGCAGGACCTACACCCTTAATATCTGTAAGAGATGCAGAAAGGGCAGATTTAGTATGTTTTTTCCTGTGGTATGCAACAGCATACCGGTGAACCTCATCCTGTATATTTGTAACAAGGTTGAAGGCTTTTTTGCGGGCATTGAAATCTATTCTGCCACCACCTGTAGAAATTGCGGATGTTCTATGCTTGCTGTTTTTCACCATACCGAATACAGGTACATCTATTCCATATTGTTGGAGAAGCGGCAAAACTGCATTAACCTGACCTTTACCGCCATCAAGCAAAATAAGGTCGGGAAGTCTTGCAAAGCCAACTGTTTCGCCTTTTTCTTTATGAGAATAATACTCTTCGAAACGTCTCGAAAGCACCTCGTTCATTGAACGATAATCGTCCTGTCCGCTGAAGCCTTTTATAGCAAATCTTCGGTAAGCTGCTTTAAGCGGTTTACCATCCTTAAATACAACCATACCTGCAACGTTATCTGTTCCTCCTGTATGTGAAATGTCATACGCCTCAATATATTCAGGTATTTTGGACATACCGAGAAGCAAAGAGAGCTCTTCCAAAGCTTCACGATTTCTGTCATTCACCTTGTATTTTTCAAGAAGTTTCTGAGAGGCGTTTGATTTACACATTTCAACTAATTTAGCCTGAATACCCTTCTGCGGAATAACAATACTAACACCACTACCTCTTTTTTCAGAAAGCCATTTTTCAATATTTTCTATTCCTTCAGGCTCTCCGTCAATTTCGATTCTCGGCGGAACTTTTCTGTTCATAGTGTAGTAGGAAGTAATAATTTCCCCTCTCATTTCAGAAAGGCTTTCACCTTCATCACAAAAGAAATGTTCACTGTCATAGAGTTGATTATTGTCAAATCTCAAAACCGAGAAGCACGCTTTACCATCCATAACAGAAAGAGCAAAAACATCCTGCTCCTTATAGGTAGAAAAAACAACCTTCTGGTTGCTACCAACCTTCTCAATACTACGAATAGTATCGCGAATTTTAGCTGCTTTTTCAAACTCTAAGTTTTCCGATGCTTCTTCCATTTGAGTAGTCAAGCGCTTTATTGTTTCCTTGCTTCCGTTTTTGAGAAAAGATATGGCATTCTCAACATTTTTTCTGTACTCACTGTTTGAAAGTTTGCCTGAGCAAGGGGCACAACAAATGCCAAGATGATAGTTAAGGCAGGGGCGTTCCTTTCCTATATCGCGCGGAAAAACCTTTGAGCAGGTTGGTAGCATAAAAACTTTTTTTGCCTCTTCAACTGCACGGGTTACAGAAAAGCCTGCTGTATACGGACCAACATACTCTGCGCTATCATCATCCTTCTGAAGTACAGGGTAAATATTCTGCCATTCACCTTTTGTTATTTTAATATAACTGAAGCCTTTATCATCTTTAAGGAGAATATTGTATTTAGGCATATTCTGCTTTATAAGGCTGCATTCAAGAACTAAGGCTTCGAACTCGCTATCGGTAAGTATATAGTCAAAATCCTCAACGTTTTCAACCATTTTACGCACCTTTGTATAGTGCTTTTCCTGAGACCCAAAATACTGGCTCACACGATTTTTAAGTGCCTTTGCCTTACCAATATAAATGATTTCACCCTCTTTATTTTTCATAATATACACACCAGGTGTAAGAGGCAATTTGTTAGCTTTAACCTTAAGTCTGCGAAGTCTTGAATCCATATACTCACCACCTTTCATACGTATAAAGTAATTTGTATTAATATTCTAACACATTTTTATGAATAAAAAAAGTGGCAAGTTAAAACTTACCACCTGAAAATAAACTATATTGATTATTCTGCGAAGCCGCTATCCACAAGAGCAACAAGAGCATTAACTGCCTGTTCTTCATCTACACCACCAGCAATAATGCGAATTTCTGCTCCGCCCATAATGCCAAGTGAAAGAACACCAAGAAGGCTCTTTGCGTTTACTCTTCTTTCTTCTTTCTCAAGCCAGATAGAAGATTTGAATTCATTTGCTTTCTGAATAAAGAAAGTTGCTGGACGTGCATGAAGGCCAACCTGATTCTGAACTGTAACATCTTTAACGTACATAATATTTCTCCCACATTTAATTATAGTTTGTTTAATTTATATTCTTCTAAAAAAGTGCACACCTATCCCTTGCACTTACTACATTATATCATTTTTTTATTTTTAGTCAACGAAAAAGCAACAACCTTTTTGTGCAAAATCAATAATTCGGTTGGAATACTAAACCTATCTCAAAAAAAAGATGTGGATTTGTGCAAAATTACAACAATTGTAGAAAGATATTATATAGTGTGAACAAAGTAATCTGCAAACACATCGAAACTGTTATTTTTTCATTTTTTCTATATATTCCATTTCCTTCTTTGTCAGCTCTGCCGTTTCAAGAAGCTCAGGTCTACGCTCAAGAGTACGTTCAAGAGCTTTCTCTCTCTGCCACTTTTTTATATTTGCGTGGTGTCCCGATGCCAATACTTCAGGTACCTCCATATTGTGCCACACAGGTGGCTTTGTATACTGAGGATACTCAAGAAGACCGTTATAGTGGCTTTCTCCCATAAATCCTTCTGGCTCTGAAAGAACGCCCGGAAGCATACGAGAAACCGCATCCGCGAGAATCATTGCAGGCATTTCACCGCCGGTAACAACATAATCGCCAATAGAAATTTCCTCGTCTACAATTTCGTCTATAATACGTTGGTCAACGCCCTCGTATCGTCCGCAAAGTATTGCAATATTAGGCATTTGAGCCAATAGCTTAACTCTTTCCTGAGTAAGGGTTTTGCCACATGGAGACATATAAATAAAATGTGGTTTAGTCTGCGCTTCATCGCAGACCTTCATATAACAATCGTATATAGGCTGAGGCATCATAAGCATACCTGCGCCACCGCCAT